>NZ_JBLJBV010000069.1:0-11782 GCF_047638075.1 Phaeovulum sp. | reverse complement strand
AAAGCTGACCGAAATTGGGTGAAAAAAACGGCTTGATCAAGACGGATACTCGAAGGGTTCATTCAACCGGCGTTTCCTGTTGACATTGTATACACTTGGGTTGATTCGGACGATCCAACGTTTCAGGTCCAGTTGCAAAAACACCTGCACCCTGATTCTCCGTTCAAAGTCGAGGCAGTCTACGAATCGCGCTTCAAGAGTCGCGATGAACTGAGATACAGCCTTCGTTCTATTTTCGACTACGCTCCATGGGTAAGAAACATATTTATTGTCACCAACGGACAGGTGCCAACCTGGCTTGACGTGGATCATGACCGTGTCAGGGTTGTGCCGCATCGGGAAATCATTCCTGCGGAGTACTTGCCAACTTTCAACTCGCACGTGATCGAAAGCTGTTTGCACAGGATTCCTGGCCTCGCGGAGCACTACATTTACTTTAACGATGACGTAATGCTTTTGCGAGCGGTCAAGCCGACCGATTTCTTCACCGAGAATGGTCTCATGCATGGTTTCATCTCGAGTGCGTCGATCCCAAACGGACCGAAAGTCCACTCGGATACGCCGTCTATGTGGGCGGCAAAAAATGCCCGTGCGCTAATTCACAACGAAACCGGGTATTACCTCTCACAAAAGTTTGCTCATACCTACCATCCGCAACTAAAATCGGTTGCGGCGGAAAATGAACAACGCTTTGCGACGGCATATCACGAATGCCGGCAAAACAAGTTCCGACAGGACAACGATATTCTTTGCAACAGCTTTCTCAACCCATGTATGGCTTACGTGATGGGTCGAGCTGTTTTTGCAAGGACTCGAGCTTGGTATTTCAACATTCGCGATGTCAGCGCTAAGAATCTCTATACTTCACTTCGGTCAATGCGCGGAAAGCCGAATTGCCCGTATTCGGTTTGTTTGAATGACCACGTTTCGCCCAATGTGGAGCCGAACTTTCCCGAATATGCGCGATATCTACGGGATTTTCTCGAGTGGTACTATCCAACGAAAGCACCCGCTGAACGGGCAGATGAGAGCGTTGCGGTCGTTTCTGATTTGTTAGCGGACGCCGATGACGGCGAGGACGGGCGCCCGCGGGTGACAGCCGCCTCGAACGGCGCGTGACTGGCTACCAAGTCGCGAACTCATCTTCAAAAGGCCACATGGTGCTTGCCACTTCCCGCCTGCGCAAACTTCCCCAATGGCTTGCCGTCATGTCGCGGCGGCTCTTTCTTCCCGCCGGGGCGCCGGGGCGGGCGTGGATGGCGACCTCGATGGATCTGTGCGACCATCCAACGCTGCCTGCGCTTCTTGGCTTTGCGCCCGCGTTCCACAGCCGCCTTCTGCCGTCGCGGGCGGCGGTCTATCTGGGCTGGGGGCGCAAATGGTCGGGCCGCCGGGCGGTGGCGATCGCGGCGTCGGCCGGGGCGGAGTTTCGGTTGCTGGAAGACGGGTTCTTGCGTTCGGTCGGGCGGGATGACCCGCCGTTGTCACTGATCTTTGATAAACGCGGGGTCCACTATGACGCGGCGGGCCCTTCGGATCTGGAAGCGCTGATTGCGGCCCCTTGTGACGCCGATAAGAGGGCGAGGGCCGGGCGGCTGATGGCCGAATGGTGCCGCAACCGTGTGTCAAAATACAACGCCGCGCGCGATTGCGCGGGGGCGCTGCCGCAGCCCTATGTGCTCGTCGTCGATCAGGTCGCGGGGGATCTGTCGATCGGCTACGGGCTTGCCGGCCCCGAGGCGTTCACGCGAATGCTTGATGCCGCGCTTGCGGAAAACCCGGGCAAGACGGTTGTCGTCAAGCTTCACCCCGACGCGCTGAGCCGGGGCGGGCGAAGCCATTTCAACCCGGCAACCCTTGCCGCGATGCCACGGGTCCGGGTGGTTGCTGAAAACTGCCACCCGGCGGGGCTGATCGAAGGGGCCGAGGCCGTCTATACGGTCACATCGCAGGTTGGGTTTGAGGCGCTGATCTGGGGCAAGCGGGTGCGCACATTCGGGATGCCGTTCTACGCCGGTTGGGGCCTGACCGAAGACGATCTGCCGCCACCCGCACGTCGCGGCCGGGCGAGCCTTGCGCAACTTGTCCACGCGGCGCTGGTTGCCTATCCGCGATACCTGCATCCGGAAAGCGGCACGGCTTGCGAGGTTGAGGATGTTTTGGCCCATATCGGATTGCAGCGCCGAATGCGGCAGCGATTTCCCGAGATAGTTTACGCCACCGGATTTTCGCGCTGGAAACGGCCGGTGTTACGGCGCTTTTTGCAAGGCTCCGAGGTCAGGTTTGTCCGCTCGGTGGGCGAGGTTCCCAAAGCGGGGACGTTGGTTCGTTGGGGCAGTGCTGCGGTGCCCGAACGGCCCGATATCCGGGTGTTGCGCATCGAGGATGGGTTCATCCGGTCTTCCGGCCTTGGCGCCGATCTGATTGCGCCCCTGTCGTGGGTCATCGACGATGAGGGGCTTTACTACGATGCCTCTCACCCGTCGCGGCTGGAAACCCTGCTGCAGACAACCGCGTTTGATCCTGCCATGACGGATCGCGCCCGACAACTGCGTGAGGCGTTGATACGAACCGGCGTGACCAAGTACAACCTGAACGGCCCGGGCTGGCAGCGGCCCGATGGTGTGGCGCGCGTGATCCTGGTTCCGGGTCAGGTCGAAAACGATGCATCAATACGGCTGGGCGCGGGTGCGGTACAGACCAATCTTGCGCTGTTGCAGCGGGTCCGGGCCGCCAATCCAGGCGCCTATATCGTTTACAAGCCGCATCCCGACGTTGTGGCGGGTTTGCGCCGGGCAGCAACCCTAGTGGGCGCCGCCCCTTTTGATGAGATTGTGACGGATTGCGATCCGGCAATCATGATCGCGCAGGTTGACGAGGTTCATACGATCACGTCGCTTTTGGGGTTTGAGGCGCTTTTGCGCGGGGTGCCGGTTACCTGCTACGGGCGACCGTTTTACGCGGGTTGGGGGCTGACGGCGGATCTTTGCCCGATTGCGCGCCGCACGCGGCGGCTTTCGCTCGATGAACTGGTGGCGGGCGCGCTGATCGACTATCCGACCTATGTCAGCCGACGAAGTGTTGCGTTCACAACACCGGAAACGGCGGTCAGGGAACTGGTTGCATGGCGTGCCACGGGGCCATCACGAATGAGTTTTGGACGCCGGATGTTGCGCAGCATGCTTCAGCTGTGGGTGGCGTCGGGACTAAGGAGCAACGCATAGAATGACTGTCGGAAAAACCGAGACGCCCAACCCCAGCGCCCGCACCGAAGCCGCCCAGCCTGCCCGTACGGTCGTATCGTTGGCGCGCCCGCGCACAGAGCCCGCGACAGCACCGCGCCCGCAACAAAGGCGCCGTCGCTGGCTGGCGCTGTCGTTCGCGCTTTTCGTATTCTTGCCGTCCGTGTTTGGCACGTTTTACTACGCCGTGATTGCCTCTGGTCGGTATGTTGCGGGGGCGGGTTTTGCAATTCGCGGTATGGACGGGGGCGGCGGGCTGGATGTTGTGGGGGCGTTTACGGGTCTTGCAGCGGGCGGTTCCACGGCCTCGGATTCTTATATCGTTCTAAAGTATCTCAAAAGCCGTGATATTCTGGACCAGCTTCAGAAAGATTTCGCGTTCCGCGAAAAGTTCGGCGCGGATGATGTCGACTATCTGTCGCGGCTAAACCCGGATCGGTCTGTCGAAAAGACTGTCGATTATTGGGATAGTATGATTGCGACAAGTTTTGATGCCACATCCGGGATCATCACCTTCAACGTTGATGCTTTTGCGCCCGAAGACGCAAATCAGTTGGCAAACCTTATTCTCGACTATGTGCAAACGCTCGTGAACCGCCTGTCTGAAACCGCGCGCCACGACTCGGTTCAGTTTGCCGAGGCAGAGGTGGCCCGTGCCGAGGCACGTCTGCGCGAGGTGTTGCAGCAGGTCAGGATTTTTCGAGACCAAAGACAGTCGATAGATCCGGCGGCAAGCGCGCAGTTGCATATTGAACTGCTGGGCGCTTTGAAAAAGGAGCTTATCGATATCCGTGCCGGGCTTGCCGCGTTTGGCCCCGGTGTTGCGGACAGCTCGCCCGCCAAGACCTCTTTGCGCCGTCGTGCCGAAGCTGTGGAAGCACAGATTGCCGAACAGTCCGAGGTGGACGCCAGCGTTGATCCGGATTCGGCATTGTCAGGCCTGCTTGCCGCCTACGAGGCGCTGGAAGTCGAAAAAACCTTTGCTGAACAGACCTACGCCTCTGCGCTGTCTTCATTGGAGCAGGCGCGGGTCGAGGCAGATCGAAAGCAGCGCTATCTGGCCGTCTATAGCTACCCTGCGCTTCCCGAAGACGCCATCTACCCCCGCCGGATGCGCAATATTCTGATGATCATAAGCATCTCCATTTGCCTTTGGGGGATCGGCACGCTGATCGCCTATTCGGTGCGTGATCATATGTCGTGATGAAGCAGATGGGTCGGGTATTACTTCTTCAGGCCAGGGTGATCGGTACGCTGGTTCTTCGTGAAACGAGGGCCAGTTTTGGCACGTCACAGTTTGGCTATCTTTGGGCGATCATCACGCCCGCAGCCGGCGTTGCCGTCCTGGTCATGCTTTTTTCGGTTATCGGTCGCCAACCTCCCTTTGGCTCCAGTCTTGCACTGTTTTTCGCGACCGGAATCTTGACGCTGGAGTTTTATACCAAGTTATCGAATACGCTGATGACGACTTTCGATGCCAACAAGGCATTGCTGACCTATCCCCTGATCAAGGAAACCGATGCGATTTTCGCGCGTGTGATTCTGATCAGCGCGACATATCTTCTGATCATGATCCTGTTTTACGGTGGTTTGATCGTTCTGGGGTTGGCTGAACTGCCTGTTTATCCCGAGCAGCTGATGTTCGCTTTTGCTGCCACTACTCTTTTCGGTTTTGGCATGGGCACGCTTAACGCGGTGGTCGTCTCGCTTTGGGATTCGTGGTCGCATATTGAAAAGATTCTTACGCGGCCGCTTTTCTTTCTTTCCGGTGTTTTCTACATCCCCAGCAATCTGCCGCCCGAGGCTGTCGCCGCTTTGAGGTGGAACCCGGTCCTGCATCTCGTTGAATGGTTTCGCGCAGGGTATTACACAAATTATGATTCCAGCGTGCTTGACCGCAGCTACCCTCTTGGGCTGGCCATGCTGTTCATCCTTCTTGGGCTTGGAGGCGAGCGACTTTACCGCAAAAAGAGGACGCGAGTGTGATTGAACTTGATGATGTTTCCAAGTCCTACGCGCTTAAAGGTGTGCGTAAGGTGATTTTGGACAGGTTGAGCTTTCGTTTCCCAAAAGGGCGCAATGTCGCGATCATGGGGCATAACGGTGCGGGAAAATCGACGCTGATGCGTCTGATCGCGGGTGCCGAAGAACCTGACAGTGGCCGTATCCGTCGATCGGTCAGCGTGTCCTGGCCGCTTGGTTTTACCGGGGGTTTCAATGGTTCCATGACCGGTTTGGAAAATGTGCGCTTTGTGTCGCGCATCTATGGTCAGGATACCGAAGCAGTCATTGATCAAGTCGAAGAGTTTGCAGAGCTTGGCCCTTCGCTCCGGCTGCCAATCAAGACCTATTCAAGCGGGATGCGCGCGCGCCTTGCCTTTGGGCTTTCTATGGCGATCAACTTCGACTGCTATCTGATCGACGAAATCACCGCTGTCGGGGACGAAAACTTTAAACGCAAAAGCCAGCGTGTGTTCAAAGACAAACTTGCGCGAAGCCGCATTATCATGATCTCGCATTCTGCTTCTGCGATCAAAAGCTATTGCGATTGCGGCCTGTTTTTGACGGTGGGCGGTATTTATTTTTACGATGATGTTAATGAACTGCTGGCAGACTACAGCCGTGCGCAGGCGTGACCGCCGATTCTATGATCCAAGGGGGTGATCAACCAAACAGCTTGAAACCCGGTCAGAACATATTCTTGAAAGGTCGTAAAACCATCTTGAAAGGCAAGCTCACCTGATCCGGCGTTTGCCCGAGGTCGACAAATTCGGCGTGGCTCCCGAACAAAAACTCAGGCCGGAAAAGGCCACTGGTTCAGTCAACTCAAAAGGCGATCATGGAATTTGAAAAAGCCAATGCTCAAAAAGACGACATCACTTCCTGTGTCTTGATGAAACTGGCGATTTTACTGGTGGTGGCACCTGTGCCGCTCCAGATGAACCCGCCGGCGATCATACCCAGCGCTACAACTGCCGCAGTCAGCACGACCCAATCCACCGTCACGGCACCGTCTTCAGCGCGATGAAAGCTGCGTAGGTGCTGGCGGATCAACGTCATACTATGGGTTCCTTGTCCGGTATTGGCGGGGACGGCTGTGTCCCTAAGCAGCATGATGCACATTGGCAGCACGTTTCGACGTAGATCACGCAATAGCGCATGACAGCTTTTGTAAAAAAGGCCGCCCCCGAAGGTGCGGCCTTCGATTTTCAAGGCAATAGATCAGAACGTGGTCTTGACCGACGCCGTGTTCAGGTAGCTAGAGATTTTAGAGGTCAGGGTTCCGGTTTGCTCACGGACCATGATCAGCGCGGCGGCGCCCAGGCCGACAACGGCTGCGGTCAGCACGACCCAGTCAACAGTTACGGCGCCGTCTTCTTCGTCGTGGAATTTCTTGGTGAGTTTGAAGAATTTCATTTGGGTCTCTCCTAGGGTCTGGGTTGCTCAATCCGCTCCGTGTCATTGGCCGCCTTCGTTCTGGCCTCTTCGTCTCGGCATGTCCCTATATGGCCGTCTGATGGTGGCAGGATTTGGGCAGGTGCACGGCATTTTCACGAACGGCATTTTTTTAGCTGGAGATTATTGTAACCATATGTAAAATAACCGTAAATTATTTTATCTTTTATTAACGCTTACCCTGCCTGCTGTGGCCGAAAGGTCAATCCATAGGTCGAATTGGGGTCAATCGGCGGATTTTCTGGCCTTTGGTGCAGGTTTGCGGGATAGTGAAAAAAACGAAGAATAACCGAGGCAAGGCAGGAACGGCGCGACAATGCGCAATTGGGCAAGTGCATTCATGATCTGTGCGGCGGTTTATGCTGTGCCGGCTGCGGCTGAGGATGGCCCGCAGCCCTATCCTCAGTTTACCGCCAAAAGAATTGGTGTGCCAAAGCCGGGCACGCGAAAGCTCATCACCATCCAGATCGACCCCGAAGAACAAAAACGCGCGCTGGCCGCCCGGCTGCAAGAACCCTGGGCACCGGTGACTGCCCCCTCGGCTACCCCAAGGGCTGTGGGGTCCTATGCGTGGTATTGGCAGGCGGTTTCGCCCGGTCTGGGCGACAAGGCGGGGCGCTTTGCCAAGGCGCTTGCCGCGCTGAGCCAGGGCC
The DNA here is from genome assembly GCF_047638075.1 of Phaeovulum sp. Taxonomy (NCBI): domain Bacteria; kingdom Pseudomonadati; phylum Pseudomonadota; class Alphaproteobacteria; order Rhodobacterales; family Paracoccaceae; genus Phaeovulum; species Phaeovulum sp. The sequence continues at coordinate 4,431 of NZ_JBLJBV010000069.1, read as the reverse complement.
CCTCGGGGGCGGCTGTGTCCGCGCCGCGGCTTCAGCACATGCAAGAGATCGCCGCCCGGCATGGCACAGACATCTTAAGCGCCACGATCGGCACTGAGGTGTCGCCCGCACTGGTGTTGGCGGTGATTGGAATTGAATCGGGTGGCCGTATTGATGCGGTATCTTCGTCGGGGGCGGTGGGGCTGATGCAGTTGATCCCTGCTACGGCGGCGCGCTTCAAGGTTACGGATAGCACGGACCCGGTGCAGAATATCAAGGGCGGTGTCGCGTACCTTGATTGGTTGATGAAAGAGTTTGACCGTGACCCGCTAATGGTGATTGCGGCCTATAATTCTGGCGAGAACGCTGTAAAGAAGAACGGTGGCGTGCCGCCCTATGCCGAAACACGGGATTATGTGCCCAAGGTGCTGGCCGCGTGGGGTGTGGCGCGTGGATTGTGCCGCACGCCGCCAGAGCTGGTAACGGACGGTTGCGTTTTTGCCGTGAAAGGGTAGTCCATGGCTGAAATGAAGCCGCTTGTGCTGGATGTGGATGGCACATTCCTGAAAACCGACCTGCTGTTTGAGGCCTTTTGGGCGGGCTTGGGGCGTGACCCGCTGGCTACGTTGCGCATCTGCGTGCAGCACTTTGGTCATCGTGCACGGTTGAAGGCTGAACTGGCCGAAATTGCACAGCTGCGAACTGATCTCTTGCCCGTCAATCCGGCGGTGGCGGAACTGGCACTGAATTCACAGGCCGCAGGGCGCGAAGTGGTTTTGGCTTCAGCCTCGGACCGGGCGCAGGTGGCGCAACTGGCGGCGGATTACGGGTTGTCGCAGACGGTTTTTGCCTCGGATGGGGTGACCAACCTGAAAGGTCGCGCCAAGGCCGAGGCGTTGGTGGCCACCTTTGGCGAGGCGGGCTTTGACTACGCAGGGAATGCGGGCATTGACATGCCGATTTGGGACCAGGCTGAAAACGCGCTGGTGGTGGGCCGTGTGCCTGCCAGCGACAGCTTGGCCCAGCGCGGCAAGAACGTGGTGACGCTACCCGGTGGCTGGTCGTTCAGGGGGCTTATCAAGGCGCTGCGCCCGCACCAGTGGGTCAAGAACGTGCTGCTGCTGCTGCCGATGATTGCGTCGCACCGCTTTGATATGGAAACCCTGCTGCCGATTGTGCTGGGTATGGTCGCTTTTTCGGCTGCTGCCTCGTCGATCTACATCGTCAATGACCTGTTGGATCTTGAGGCCGACCGCCTGCACCCTACGAAATGCCGCAGGCCCTTTGCCAGCGGGGCGGTACCGATCGCGGTGGGGATGATCGCCAGCCTGTTTCTGGCCGCGCTCGCGCTGGGTATTGGTGCGGCGCTGAATGGGGCGTTTTTGGGTGCGGTCGTGCTTTATATGGTCACGTCACTGGCCTATTCGCTGCGGCTGAAGCGGATGCGCTGGGTAGATATCGCAACGCTGGCCGGGCTTTATACCATTCGGGTGGTCGCAGGGGCGGCGGCGGGGCAAGTTGAGGTCTCGGTCTATATGTTGATCTTCATCTTCCCGGTGTTTGTGGCTTTGGGCTGCGTCAAACGCCTGACAGAGCTGACTTTGGCCACCAATGATGACCGCCTTCCGGGGCGTGGCTATGGCCGGCCGGACAGGCCAGACCTGTTGAACGTGGCGGGGCTGGGCGTGTTTGGGGCCCTGTTGATCTTTTTCCTCTATTCCGTTTCGGATCAGGGCCACGCGCTTTACCCCGATACCTGGCTTTTGTGGGTTGCGCTGATCCCGATGGCGTGGTGGCTGATCCGCATGGTTGTGCTGGGCTGGTTTGGCAAGCAAGACTATGATCCGATCGTCTTTGCGCTGCGCGACAAGCTGGGTTTAGGAATACTGATGATCACGCTCAGCCTGATGTTCTGGGCGGCTGGAATATGGGCGCAGTGGTTTGGCGGCTGACATTCCGCTGGTCTTGGCAGGGGCTTCTTTGCAAGATCGGGGGCAGGGGGGCATGGCATGCTGTATCTAGGGCTGCATATTGTGCTGATGGTGGCCATTTCGCTGCGGATATTGCTGCGCGACGATCTTGGCCCGGCCAGCCGTATGGCGTGGTTTATCGTTGTGGCGATGCTGCCGGCGCTAGGGATCGGGCTCTATTTCCTGTTTGGTGAGGTTACCTTGGGGCGCGCCGCGACAGCGCGGCACCATGCGGTTTCAAGGCGCGTACATGCAGGCGCAGGTTCGGCCCTGGGCAGCCGTGAGGCGATTGACCGGATGATCGCGCCGGAATACCGCGCAGCGTTTCATTACGCCGCCTCGATCAACGGGTTTGGGCTGACCACGGGCAACGCGGCCGAACTGATGCCTGATGCGGCGGGTGCGCGGGCCCGGCTGGTTGCCGATATTGACGCCGCGACCCGCCAGGTGGACGTGCTTTACTACATCTGGCTGGACGACCAAACCGGCACCAATGTTGCCGAGGCACTGATCCGCGCGGCAAAGCGCGGGGTAGAGTGCCGCGCAATGGCTGATAGTCTGGGCGCGCGGGCGATCATTCGTTCGCCGCTTTGGCAGCGGATGCAGGATGCAGGCGTCAAAACGGCGGTGGCGTTACCGATTGGCAATCTGCTTTACACGCTGATCTTCAGCCGGATAGATCTGCGCAATCATCGCAAGATCACGGTGATTGACGGGCAGATTTCGCATTGTGGCAGCCAGAACTGCGCGGACCCCGAATTTCGCGTCAAACCGGCCTTTGCGCCTTGGGTTGATGTGATGCTACGGGTTACCGGGCCGGTGGTGGCGCAAAACCAGTTGCTCTTCGCCAGCGACTGGTTGCTTCACGCGGATGCTGCGGGTGATGAGGATGCCATCTCGACCTCTGCCCTGCCTGTGGCCGATGGGTTTCCGGCCCTGATCATGGGCGACGGGCCCACCGAGCGGGGGGCGGCGACGCCGCAACTATTTTCCGTTCTGATCCAATCGGCACGCGAAACGCTGACCATCTCTACCCCCTATTTCGTGCCGGATGCGACCGTGCTTGAGGCGATCTGCGCAACTGCACTACGGGGGGTGCAGGTGCGGATCATCTTTCCGCAGCGCAATGATTCGTGGATCGTCTCGGCCGCAAGCCGCAGCTATTACCGCAAACTTCTGCGCGCAGGGGTTGAGATTTTTGAATTCTGCGACGGGCTTTTACATGCCAAAACGCTGACCATTGACGGGCAGGTCAGCTTTTTGGGGTCATCCAATATGGACCTGCGCAGCTTTGGGCTGAATTACGAAAACAACATCCTGCTGCAGGACGCGGCAACCACCGCTGCCCTTTTGGTCCGGCAAGCCGATTACGTCGCCGCCTCAACCCGGGTGGTGCTGCCCGAGGTGGAGGCTTGGCCCATGTATCGGCGTGTCTGGAACAACGTCATCTCAACTATCGGCCCGGTTCTTTAGCGGGCCTTGGGGCGGTCAGATCTTCATCTTCTTGAAGATCGGTTCGGGGATGGTGCGGATGATCAGCATGATATAGCGCCAGAAAAACGGCGTGTAGATCGTGTTGCGGCGTCTTTTGACGGCCCGCAAAATGTCACCCGCCACATCGTCTGGCGAGGCGACCAGAAACAGGCCGGGCAGCCCCCAGGTCATGGCGGTATCGACAAAGCCGGGCTTCACGGTGACGACATGCCCACCCGCCCGCGTCAGCCGGTTGCGCAGGCCCGACAGATAGGTATGAAACCCCGCCTTGGCCGCGCCGTAGACATAGTTGCCAATGCGCCCCCGGTCGCCCGCAACCGAGCCTACGCCCACAACGGTGCCCCCGCCGCGCGCCTCTTGCAAGGGCGCCAATAGTTGCAAGACCTGCGCCGGGCCGACGAAACTGTCGGTTACTGTGCCGCCAATCAGCGCAGGATCTGCGTCGATTGACGCCTGATCGGGCATGGATCCGGCAAAGACAGCGGCGTTCAATTCGCCCTCTTCAGCCTCCAGGCGCTCGATCAGGGCGGTGAAACCCTCGGGGTTGCGGGTGTCAAACGCCATTGGCTCGGCCAGACGGGCACCGCGCAGGCGGCAATCCTCGGCCAGAAGGGCCAGCTCGGGCAGGTCGCGCCCAGCTAAAAGCAGCCCGGCCCCGTCGGCGGCAAGGCGGCGCGCAAAGGCCCGTGCCATGGCTGACGTGGCGCCAAGGATGATCCAGGTGGTGTTCATGGGGCGCTCCTTAGGTTCAGACGGCGCACGAGGTCAGTTTCAAGGTGGCGGTCGGGGTCGGCCTGCGCGACCTCGGCCTGCCAATCGGGCAACTCGGGATACATCGCGCGGATATCGGCACCGGTTCCCAAGCCATCCTTGGCAAAGTAAAGCCGCCCACCAGCGTTTGCCGTGCGTTCCTCCAGCCGCCGGATCAGGGATCGGGCTTCGTCGCGGTTGGGAAAGTCGATCGCCAGCGTATACCCCGCCATCGGGA
>NZ_JBLJBV010000068.1:0-29005 GCF_047638075.1 Phaeovulum sp. | reverse complement strand
ACAACGACGAAACCCTTCCTCCAGGATGGGTCGATGCGAACTCGCGAGATACCCTCCGATGCATCAATGAGCTTTGCCATCCGCTTCTTCTCCTATCGACTGGGATGATCGGCAGATAGGGCAAGGGAAGGACGAATGGAAAAGCTCGCATCGTAAAGGCTGCGAGCTTCAACATTTGCCGTCAGGGGCTGGGGCAGACAGCCCCCCACGCCACCCCCTTTGGGGGCGTCTCCCCCCGAGAGTATTTTAGCCCAAAAAAAGCGAGAGAGCCTTTACAGCATCCCTGGCACCACCAGATCGGGCGGGCGGTGGCCATCTGCGAAGGTCTTGATGTTGATGATGACTTTTTCACCCATTTCGACCCGACCCTCAAGCGTGGCCGAGCCCATATGCGGCAACAAGACCGCATTGGGAAGTTCACGCAGGCGCGGGTTGATGTCAGCCCCGTGTTCGAACACATCGAGCCCCGCGCCGGCAATTTCGCCCGCGCGCAGCATCCGTGTGAGCGCGTTTTCGTCGATCACCTCGCCGCGCGAGGTGTTGACGATCACCGCGCTGGGTTTCATCAGCTTTAGCCGGCGCGCGTTCATCAGATGAAACGTCGAGGGTGTGTGCGGGCAGTTGACAGAGATGATATCCATCCGGCTGACCATCTGATCAAGGCTTTCCCACCAGGTCGCCTCGAGTTCGGCCTCGACCTCGGGGCGCAGGCGTTTGCGGTTGTGGTAATGGATCTGCATCCCGAAAACGCGGGCGCGCTTGGCCACCGCCTGGCCGATCCGGCCCATACCCAGAATACCGAGACGTTTTCCGCCGATCCGCCCCCCCATAAAGCCGGTGGGCGACCAGCCTTTCCAGTTGCCGGTCTGCATTTCGGCCTGCCCCTCGGGGATACGTCGGGTGACGGCAAGGATGAGCGCCATCGCCATATCGGCGGTGTCTTCGGTGACAACGCCGGGGGTATTCGATACGAGCACGCCGCGCTGACGGGCGCTGGCAATGTCGATATGGTCGACCCCCGCGCCATAGTTTGCGATGAGTTTGAGCTTTTCGCCCGCCTGCGCCAGCATGTTGGCGTCTATCGTGTCGGTGACACAGGGCACCAGAACATCGGCACGGCGCATTGCAGCGGCCAATTCCTCGCGGGTCATGCGGTCATCGGTTTCCCGCAGTTCCACGTTGAACAATTCCGTCATCCGGGTTTCAACAACCTCGGGCAACCGTCGCGTCACGACAACACTCAGGCGCGGTGCGGGCATGGCGGGGTCTCCTCTCTTCCAAACTGCGTCACATGGGTGCAAAGTGCCGTGCAACGAGGCGCGGCACAAGGCCTTGATGATAGAGTATGGAGCTTGCGGCGATTTAGGACAAATATCCGATCTGCGCGGGCAAGACAGGCGGACGGTTTATATATGGGTTCAAGGTCTTTTATCGTCGTCGCGGCGCTAAGTGCGGCGCTGATGCAGGCGGGCATGGTGGCGGCGCAGGATCAGCCCGCAAACGAGGCTGCTGCAAACAGCGCCGCAAGCCCCGACGTGGCCATCGCCCAGACCGCGGCCAAGCGGGGCACTGTGACGCATCTACCGCTGCCGCGGTTTGTATCGTTGAAAGGCAGCGCCGGAAACGCACGGCGCGGCCCCTCGCTAAGTCACCGGATCGACTGGGTATTTCGTCATAATGGCATGCCCTTGCGTGTCACCGCCGAGTTTGGGCATTGGCGCCGTGTTGAAGACCGCGATGGCGCAGGCGGTTGGGTGCATTATGCGCTGTTATCGGGGGTCCGAACCGTAATCGTGCAGGATGATATGACCGAACTGAAGGCTCGTCCCGACCCAGAGGCGCTGACCAACGCCCTGGCCGAGGCTGGCGCGATTGCCAGACTGGGCGAATGCAGTCGCGATTGGTGTGAGATTTCTGCGGCAGGTGAAAAGGGATGGGTGCCGAAAACCGCAATCTGGGGTGTCGACCCTGATGAGGTGCGCGACTGACCCTGAACATCAGATCCAGGAACGGATGCGTGGACATGACACCTGAATGTGACATTGCTAAAACGCACCCGACCCTACCGCGCGACAGGAGCTGAAGATGCGCAGTGATACGTCTTTGAACCTGTCGGCCGGGGTGGCCTCGGTTATGGTGGCGTTCAGCCTTGTATTGCTCAAACTTTGGGCTTTTTCTGAAACGGCATCGCTGTCTGTGGCTGCATCACTGACCGATAGTGTGATGGATCTGTTGGTATCGGTTGCAGGTCTGTCCGCCATTTTCTACGCCGCGCGCCCCCCTGACGAGGACCACGCGTTCGGCCATACCTCGGTTGAGGATCTTGCGGCATTGGGGCAAGCGTTGATCATCGCGGGTTCGGCCGGGGTAATTGGCTGGGCGGCGCTGCACCGGCTTTCTGGCGCTTCTCCAAGCCGGTTGAGCGCGGAAGTTACGGGAATCTGGGTGATGGCGGTATCTGTGGTGCTGACGCTGGGGCTGGTGCTTTGGCAACGGCGGGTGGCGGCACGAACCAGGAATCGCGTGGTTGCTGCGGATTCGCTGCATTACATCGGCGATCTTTTACCGAACCTTGGCGCAATCCTGGCGCTTTGGGTCTCGGCGCGATTTGGGGTTGATCGGATTGACAGCCTTGTTGCGTTGGGTGCGGCGGCAGTGATGATCTACGGTGCCGCAAGAATCGGTAGCGGGGCCTGGAACGCGCTGATGGACCGTGGGGCGGACCCCAAAACCGTTGCAGCCATTGCGCAGATCGCCCGTAGTTGGCCAGGGGTTTGCGGGTTTCATGATCTGAAAACCCGCACCGCGGGTAGCCGGATTTTTGTTCACCTGCATATTGAGTTGAACGGTGATTTATCTCTTCGGGACGCGCATGCCATTGGGGCAGCGTTGAAACGCGCAATCATTTTTGCCTACCCAAACGCTGACGTGATCATCCACAAGGATGTAGCCGCCCCGGCAACTGTGCTGCCAGAGCGCCAAGAATGAGTATTTGGGCCAAACAAAAGCTGCTTTCGATCAGCCCGAGGCTTTCCCGCCCGAGGATCATATCGCGTCGATCAGCCCGCGCCCTTTCAGCATCGCCTCGACGCCGGGCATCTTGCCGCGAAACGCCGTGTAAAGCTGGTCGGCGGGGCGCGAGCCACCCGTGGAGAGGATGAATTTCTCCAACCGTTTGGCGGTGGCCGGGTCGAACGGGTCGCCGGTTTCTTCGAAGGCGGCAAAGGCGTCCGCGTCCATCACCTCGGACCACATGTAGCTGTAATAGCCCGAGGAATACCCGTCGCCGGAAAACACATGCGCGAAATGCGGTGTGGCGTGGCGCATGGTGATTGCCCGCGGCATTCCCAGATCGGCCAGCACCCTGGCCTGCGTCGCCATTGGATCGGCGGGGGCGGCGCCTTCGTGGAACGCCAGATCGACCAGCGCCGAGGCAAGATATTCCACCGTTGCAAAGCCCTGATCATAGGTCGAGGCGGCCAGCAACCGGTTGCGCAGATCTTCGGGCATCGGCGCGCCGGTCTGATAGTGGCGCGCGTGACGGGCGAGAACCTCGGGCACCTCCAGCCAATGTTCATAAAGCTGACTTGGCAGTTCCACGAAATCACGCGCCACGCTGGTGCCGGAAATGAACGGATAGGTCACATCCGACAGCATCTGATGCAGCGCATGGCCAAATTCGTGAAACAAGGTGCGCGCGTCATCCCAGCCAAGCAGGGCGGGATCGCCCTTGGTAAAGTTGCACACGTTGACCACGATGGGCCGCACCTCACCGCCCAGTTTGCGCTGGCTGCGCATGGCCGAACACCACGCGCCCGAGCGTTTTGATCCGCGGGCGAAATAGTCGCCCAGGAAAACCGCCAGATGCTTGCCGCCGCGAGTCACCTCCCAGCCGCGGACATCCGCGTGGTAGAATGGCCCGTCCAGTGCGCGAAACTCCAACCCGAAAAGCCGCCCCGCCACGTCGAACATCGCGCCCAGCATGGCCTCAAGCGACAAGTAAGGTTTCAGCACGGCTTCATCCAGATCATGCTCGGCCTTGCGCCGGGCCTCGGCGTAGTAGCGCCAGTCCCAGGGTTCCAGATCGCCGTTAATGCCGTCTTTGTGCATCATCGCGGTCAGCACCCCGGCGTCAGCATCGGCCTTGGCCTTGGCGGGGGTCCAGACGCGCATCAAAAGATCGCGCACCTTGGCGGGTGTGCCGGCCATTTCGGGTTCAAGCTTATAGTCGGCGAAACTTTTATACCCCAGCAATCTGGCGCGTTCGTCGCGCAGCGCCAGTATCTCGGCTGCCAAAGCGCGGTTATCTGTCGCGCCGCCGTTGGCACCGCGGGCGATCCAGGCTGCATGGGCGATTTCGCGCAGATCGCGGCGCGGTGAAAACTGCAAGAACGGCACGATCAGCGACCGGTTCAACGTCAGAACCGGGCCCTCAGCGCCGCGCTCGACCCCGGCGGCTTGGGCGGCTGTCACCACGAAATCAGGCAGGCCGGCAAGGTCTGCTTTGGCCAACGGGTAAGACCAGCCCCGTTCATCGGCCAGCAGGTTTTGGCTGAAGGCGGTAGAAAGCACCGCAAGCCGTTCCTTGATCTCGGCCATCCGGTGCCGATCTGCGCCTTTCAGACCGGCCCCCGCGCGTTGGAACATTTGCCGATAAAGCTTTAGCACGCGCGCCTCTTCTGGCGTCAGGTTCAGGCTATCGCGGGTGGCCCATAGTGCCTCAATCCGGGCAAAAAGTGCCGGGTTCATCGTCACCTCAGACGAGAACGCCGCCATCTTTGGCGCCAGATCGCGCTGAAGCGCCTCACGCGCGGGGGTGCTGTCGGCGCCGGCAAGGTTGTAAAACACACCCGACACCCGGTCCAACACCCCTTCGGCCAGTTCCAACGCCGCGATGGTATTGGCAAATGTCGGCGCCGCGGGGTCTGCGCCGATGTCCGCAATCGTGGCCCGCGCCTGATCCAACGCGATTTCAAACGCGGGGGCAAAATCGGCATCCGTGATCGCGGCAAAGGGCGGCAGGGCAAATTCCCCGGTCCAATCGGTCAGCAGCGGGTTGGTCATGGCAAATCTCCTTTGTGGCGGAACCTAGGGGGCGCGATTGGAAAGCACCAGACTGGCGTTTGCCCCGTGGTGGGAAAAGGCATGTCATCGCTTGGACGCTAGCCGCGCAGGCCCCGTCTGCGCAGACGCATTTCCAATCGGCGCAGCCCCAGCGACAGGCCGATGGTCATTGTCAGATAGATCAGCGCCACCATGTTGTAGGTTTCAAAATACCGGAAGTTTCCGGCCGCCGTTACCTTGCCCAGCTGGGTGATATCGGCCACCCCCAGCACAGACACCAAGGAACTGTCCTTGACCATCGCCACAAAGTCATTGCCCAAGGGTGGCAGGATCGTGCGAAACGCCTGCGGAAACACAATGTGGCGAAAGCGTTGCCAGCGGTTCAGACCCAATGCCTCTGCGGCCTCGGTCTGGCCAATATCAACCGCCTGCAACCCCGCGCGAAACACCTCTGCGATGAAGGCGGAATAAGCCAGAACCAACGCCAGAACCGCGCGCCACAGCAGTGAAAAATCCCGCGTGCTTAGCGCGCCAAGACCCAAGGGTTCCGCCGCCCAGTTCCACGCTGCAATCAGCGCGGGCGTCATCGCAAAGGCCACATAAAGCAGCAGCACGATGATCGGAATTCCGCGCATCACCTCGATATATAGCCGTGCCGCCTGACGCAGCACCAGCCAGCGCGACAGCGTCGCCACCGCCAACGCCAGCCCCAGAATCGAGGCCCCGAAAAAGCCCACCAGCGTCACCATGACGGTGATGCTGATCCCCTTTGACAAGGTAGCCAGAACCCTGGAATAGACCGGGTCAGCCGCGACCTGCCAAAACAGCCAAGCCCCCACCGCACACAGCACGACCAGCCACCACGGAAAATCCTTTTTCGGCCGCGCTACAGGTGTCATCGCGCTGTGGCCCCCGCGCGCTATTGGCCCATCTTGTAGTCCAAAAACCACTTTGTATTCAGCGCATCCAACGTGCCGTCAGCCTTCATTTCGGCAATCGCCGCGTTCACCGGCGCCACCAGATCCGAGCCTTTCGGGAAGATGAAGCCAAAGTCTTCGGCCCCAAGCTTTTCCCCGATAATCTTAAGCCCCCCATCCGAGGCCGCCACATAGCCGTTGGCCGAGGTGCTGTCCGTCAGGGCAAGATCCACATCCCCCGCGCGCAGCGCCTCGACACCGGCGCCAAAGGTTTCAAACATCTTGATACGCGGGTTTGCCTCGTCACCATCAAGCACCTCATAGACGCCCACATAAAACGGTGTCGTGCCCGGTTGCGCGGCCATCAACAGGTGCGGATCAGCGGCGAAACCCGCCGCATCGGCAAAGCGCGTCTCATCGCCGCGCACCAGCATCAGCATTTCCGACCGCATGTAGGGGTCGGAAAAATCCACCTGCTCCTTGCGATCATCCCGGATCGTGATTCCGGTCATGCCAATATCAAACTGCCCACCCGACACCGCCGGGATCATCGCATCCCAGCTTGAATTTTCGTATTCCACCTTGAAATTCAGCCGCTTGGCAATCTCATCCATTGCGTCATATTCCCAGCCCACAGCGGTTCCAGAGCTGTCAACGAATTGCAGCGGCGGGTAGGCATTTTCGGTGACGACCGTCACCGCGCGCCCGGCCAGATCCGGCAATTCGGCATGGGCCGCCCCCACAAAAGAGGCGCATCCAAGGGCGAAGGCTAGGGCAACGGCGGTTCTCATCGGGCAGGCTCCTGTCACATGCAGTTTTGCCAGACATTAAGGCCAGCCGCAACGCGCGTCCAGTTCCCGCATTGATAGTGGGGCGGCTTACCCGTTCGCGGCATGTACCGCGCCACAGACCGCGCAATCAGCACGCCGAGTGACCGTGATCTGACGGTTTTCCCCCCAAAGCGCGTCATAGATCACCAGCCTGCCACGCAGCGCCTGCCCGGCCCCGGTGATTTCCTTGATCGCCTCGACAGCCATCATCGCGCCAACGACACCGGGCAAAGCGCCCACCACCCCCGCCTCAGCACAGGCCGGGGCCAGCCCCGCTGCGGGCGCCTGCGGAAAGACACAGGCAAAACAGGGCGCGCCACGGGCCGGGTCATAGAGGCTTAGCTGCCCTTCCCATTGGGCAATCGCGCCGGAAATCAGGGGCTTATGGGCCGCCACCGCAGCCGCGTTCACCATGTAACGGGTCGCGATATTGTCGGTTCCGTCAAGGATCAGGTCATAATCGGCAAAAAGCGGCCCCGCGTCTGCCTCCGTCAGGCGGCGGTTATAGGGGCGCACAATCACATAGGGGTTCAGCGCGCGCATGGCAGCCTGGGCGGAAAACACCTTCGGCTGACCAATCCGGGCATCCGTGTGGATCACCTGCCGTTGCAGGTTCGAGTTTGACACGACGTCGTCATCAATCACCCCGATCGTGCCCACCCCCGCCGCCGTCAGATATAGCAGCACCGGAGAGCCCAGGCCCCCTGCCCCCACCACCAGCACTTTCGCGCCCTTCAGCCGTTTCTGGCCCGCACCGCCAACCTCACGCAGCACAATATGGCGGGCGTAGCGGTCCAGTTCCGCGGGGGCAAAGGTGCCCTGCGACGGGCCGGGCGCCGCGACCGCGCGCGCGCGAAGTGCGGCCAACCCCCGCCGATAAAGCTGGATGACGACCACCGCCACACCCAGCCCGGCCCAAAGAACAAGGCTCCCTCCGATAGCCTCACTGACTGGATTGGCGGCCGGATAAGTCACCAGATGCGCCCCCACCAGCGCCAGCCAAAACACGGTCAGCATCGCCCAGATACCGCGCGCCGGAACCTTCAAAAACAGCCCCAACCCGACCAATGCCGCTGCCAGAATCAAAACCACCATATCACCCCCGCCCGGTCGATCCGAACCCGCCATCGCCCCGCGTCGTTTCCCCCAAGGCATCGACCAGCGCAAACCCGGCCTGCACTACCGGCGCTATGATCAGTTGCGCAATCCGGTCGCCATGATGAACCGTATAGGGCTCGGCCCCCAGATTGACCAAAAGCACCCCCATGGGGCCGCGATAATCGCTGTCAATCGTGCCCGGCGTGTTTGGCAGCGTGATCCCATGTTTCAGCGCCAGCCCTGACCGGGGGCGGATCTGCACCTCAAATCCGGGGGGAATTTCCACCCGAAGCCCGGTCGGCACAATCGCGCGCTGCATCGACGCCAGCGTAAAGCCTGAGTCGCGGTCCTCTGGCCGCAGGTTGGCGCGCACATCCGCCCCCGCCGCGCCCGCCGTCGCATATGACGGCAGTGCAATGGCCGCATCCGCCCAGTCTTCGCGCAGAATTTTCAAAATCAGAGCCATCGCCCCTTCCTCTTACCGTATCAGAACTTGCCAGCGCAGGCGCCATGCAACGTGTATTTACTGCGGGTTCTCAGACGTCATCAACAGCCTGAAGCCGCCCCAACGCCTCGGCAATGCGTTGCGCCAATCGGCGGCCCACCGCATCCTTCCCCATCCGCGGCCAGCTTTCCGCACCACCCGCGTCAATAACCGTCACCGCGTTTTCCGCCCCGCCCATGATGCCGGTGGCCGGGCTGACATCATTGGCGATAATCCAGTCACAGCCCTTGCGGGCCCGTTTTGCCTTGGCATGGGCCAGCACATCATGCGTTTCGGCAGCAAAGCCCACCACAAGGCCGGGGCGCCCGGCATCCATCTGGCTGACGGTCGCCAGAATGTCGGGGTTTTCGGCAAACTCCAGTGCCGGGGCGCGGCCCGAGCCGTCCTTTTTCATCTTTTGTCCGGCGGCATTGGCCACGCGCCAATCTGCCACGGCTGCGGCAAAGACCGCCGCATCGGCGGGCAACGCCTGCTGAACCGCCGCCAGCATCTGCGCGGCCGTCTCCACCGCAACAACCTGCACCCCCGCCGGTGGCGGCACGGATGCCGGGCCGGTCACGAACGTCACCCGCGCGCCCAGATCGCGCAGCGCGGCGGCCAGTGCGGCCCCTTGCGCCCCGGACGAGCGGTTGGCGATATAGCGCACCGGGTCAATCGGTTCATGCGTCGGCCCCGAGGTCACCAGAACATGCCGCCCCGTCAGCGGCCCGGCCCCCAGCGCGGCGGCGACCGCGTCGACAATTTCCAGCGGCTCGGCCATTCGGCCGGGGCCAAATTCGCCGCAGGCCATGTCGCCGTCATTCGGGCCGACAAACAGCACCCCGTCATCCGCCAACACGGCGCGGTTGCGCACGGTGGCCGGGTGCTGCCACATGCGCACATTCATGGCCGGGGCCAGCAGCACGCGTTTGTCGGTAGCCATCAGCAGTGTCGAGGCCAGATCATTGGCCAACCCCGCCACCATCTTGCCCATCAGATCAGCCGTCGCAGGGGCCACCACCACCAGATCGGCCGCGCGTGACAGTTGGATATGGCCCATTTCGGCCTCGGCGGTCAGATCAAAGAGGTCCGTATAACACTTTGCCCCCGCCAGCGCCGACACCGACAGCGGCGTGACAAATTCCGCCCCAGCACGCGTCAGAACCGGCACCACCGAGGCGCCACGCGCGCGTAACCGCCGGATCAGATCAAGCGTTTTATAAGCCGCAATTCCGCCACCGATGATCAGGAGTATCTTTTTATCCGCCAGCATCGTGCCCTCCGCTTTGCCCCAGCTTTAGGCGCGAGGGGGAACAGGCGCAAGCGCGCGCTACTTTTGAAAGGTCAGGCAGGGGTCTTCGCGGGGTGCCGGGTCGGTGACGATCCACAGATCATAGGGTTGGGGGCCCGTGGCCGGGCGCTCCAACTGGCCCAGCGAAAGGACGGAACGCTCAGGCGCGACACGGCGCAGCACGGCGGGCAACCCGGTATCAATGCGCGCATGGCCGGTACCGGTGATAACGGCCACAGGCCCGCCTGTCAGTTCCAGCGCCTGCAAGGCCGCCCGCGCAAAAGCCGCGTCACGCAATCGCTGCGCCTCGACCATTCCGGGCAGCATTTCGGCGGGAAGCGCGTTGCAATGGGCCGCCATCTGTTCGGCCTCAAGCGCGGATTGTAGCGCGGGGGGCAGCGGCTCGGTCAGGCCAAAACGCGCAGCCTCGGGGCCGAAAACGGCGGCGGCGCCCTCGCTCATGGCGCGGCGGACATCATCACGCGCCAGCGCACCACCGACGACCAACGCGTCGGGCGCTGCCGCAAAAATCGGGGCGTAAAGCGCAAAATCGGGCCAGCCGGCCTCGGCCCAGCCCAAGGCCTTACCCAATGCCACCGGATCGCCGGCACGCAATTGTGGCGTCGCTTGCGCGGCCTGATCGGGGGTCAGCATCTCAAACACCAGCGCCTTGGGGGCCAAAGCGGCCACCGCGCGCGCCTGATTGACATGATGGGCGGGATTGTCATGCACCTCACCCAAAACGACGATTTCCGCCGAAAGCGTATCAAGCGCGTCAGCCGTCACCTCGACGGCATGGGCGGGGAAAGCCAACAACAGCAAGGCAAGGGTCAGGTGCTTCATACGAAGAACTGATGTACCTCGGCGCCATGCGTTTCAAGGCTTTTGCGCATCTTGCCAAAGGCCTGAACCTCAAGTTGACGGACCCGCTCCTTTGACAGGCGCAACTCGGTTCCAAGCGATTCAAGGGTGCGCGGGTCGTCGCGCAGGCGGCGCTCTGCGACAATGAACCGCTCTCGCGGGCTTAGAACGGCCAAAGCCTGCCCCAACCAGCCGCGCATCAGCGCCCCATCGTGCGCCTCGGCGACCAGTTCGGCAGCGCCCGGACCATCATCTTCCAGCGCCTCGATCCATTCGCGGCCCTCTTCGTCCGACGATTGCGTGGCGTTCAGCGAAAAATCCGACCCGGCAAGACGTCCATGCATCAGTTCGACATCGGCCAGCGGCACCCCGATTTCCGCAGCAATACGCTGGCGTAGTTGAAACCCGTCAAGATGCTCGCCCTCTGCCTCGGCCTCGCGCTCAAGCTGCGCCTGCACCCGGCGCATGTTGAAAAACAGCGCCTTTTGCGCACTGGTAGATCCGGTGCGCACCATCGACCAGTTGCGCATCACGAAATCCTGAATGCTGGCCTTGATCCACCAGACGGCATAGGTCGAAAACCGGACGCCGCGTTCGGGGTCAAATTTATCGGCGGCCTTCAACAAGCCCAAGGACGCCTCTTGGATCAGGTCGTTCATCGGCGCGCCGTAGCGCCGAAACTTTGACGCCATCGAAATCGCAAGCCGCATATAGGCGGTCACAAGCCGGTGTAGCGCAGCCTCGTCGCGGTGGTCGCGCCAAGCGCGGGCCAACGCCACTTCGGTTTCGGCATCCAGCATCTCCGCGCGCATCGCGTGACGCGGTAACGTTTCATCGGTCATTCCATCGAGTGCCATCTCAGCCTCCCGGGTCTCCCACCCACTGATTGCGGTGCACTGCCCTTTCACTATGCCTGATACGAAGGGCGCTGTCTTGTGGATCACGCAAAATTTCATTTATCGCGTGACAGCGGGCCTTGATGGCAAATTAACGCTTCTTAAACCTTCCCCCCCTAGCCGTTAACCTTGACTGAAGCAGGGGTGGGACATGGTAGCGCGCGCCTATACGGTGGCCTTCGAAGGGGTCGACGCCCGCATGGTTGAGGTGCAATGCGCCATTGCGCCCGGTATGCCGGGTTTCGCCATCGTCGGGTTGCCAGACAAGGCGGTCTCTGAAGCCCGCGAACGGGTCCGCGCGGCGCTGAATGGGTTGGCCATCGCCCTGCCCTCAAAGAAAATCACGGTAAACCTGTCGCCTGCGGATCTGCCCAAAGAGGGGTCTCACTTCGACCTTCCGATCGCCCTTGCCTTGCTTGCCGCTATTGAAATCCTGCCCTCTGACGCGGTCGCAGGCTGTGTCGCACTGGGCGAGCTGTCTTTGGATGGGCGGTTGGTACCCGTGGTGGGCGCGCTGCCCGCCGCCCTTGCCGCGGCGGCAGAGGAACGCGCCTTGATCTGCCCTCGCGCTTGTGGCGCCGAGGCTGCATGGGTTGGCGCAACCGCGGTCTTTGCCCCGTCCACGCTGGCCGAGACCATCGGCCATTTCACTGGTCGCCAGCCCCTCACACCGGCAGAGCCCGGCGAGGTAACACAGACTGGCACCATTCGTGATCTGCGCGATGTAAAGGGGCAGGAAAGGGCCAAACGCGCACTGGAGATTGCAGCCGCGGGGCGGCACCATTTACTGATGGTCGGGCCACCGGGGTCTGGAAAATCAATGCTGGCAGCACGAATTCCAGGCATTTTGCCGCCTTTATCGGCAGCGGAAGCCCTGGAAACCTCTATGATACACTCCCTGTCGGGATTGCTGTCCGAAGGGGGAATATCGCGTGCGCGCCCCTTTCGCGAACCGCATCATACCGCCTCGATGGCCGCTATCGTAGGGGGCGGGCGCGGCGCAAAACCCGGCGAAATCAGCCTTGCGCACAATGGTGTGCTGTTCATGGATGAATTTCCCGAATTTTCCCGCGCGGTGCTGGAAACCCTGCGTCAACCGATTGAAACCGGAGAAGTGGTCGTGGCACGCGCCAATGCTCATATCCGCTACCCCTGCCGATTTCTTTTGGTAGCTGCGGCAAACCCTTGCAAATGCGGTTACCTATCGGATCCGTCCCGCGCCTGTGCACGAGTGCCGAATTGTGGCGAGGATTACCTTGGCAAGATCTCTGGGCCGCTCATGGACCGTTTCGATTTGCGTATTGAGGTGCCGGCGGTTGCCTATTCTGACTTGGACCTGCCCGCCACTGGCGAGTCAACAGCCGTTATCGCCAAAAGGGTGATTGCAGCCCGCGACCGCCAACTGGCCCGATTTGAAGGCCATGCGAACATCCGGGTAAACGCCGAAGCCGAGGGCGCCCTGCTTGAAAATATAGCCGCCCCCGACACCGAAGGTCGCGCGCTGTTGGCGCGGGTCGCTGATCGCTTCGGGCTAACCGCCCGGGGCTATCACCGGGTCTTGCGGGTCGCGCGCACAATCGCGGATCTGGACGCGGCTGACCGCGTCGCCGCCCCGCATATTGCCGAGGCAGTCAGCTTTCGCCTGTCGCTTCGCGTCGGGCAATAGTGGCGCGGCCTACCCCCCTCAGACGGCGCGCTTTTCCTCGATAACCTGCCATATCTTCGCGGCAATATTTACACCGTCGAACCGCTCCAGCTCCAGAATGCCTGTGGGAGAGGTCACGTTGATTTCGGTCAGCCAGTCACCAATCACATCAATACCAACGAAAACCTGCCCCTTTTCGCGCAAGACCGGGCCGATAATGGCGCAGATTTCGCGATCACGCGCCGTCAGGCCAACTTTCTCGGGGCGCCCCCCGACATGCATGTTTGACCGCGTCTCGCCCGGCGCCGGAACCCGGTTGATCGCTCCAACGGGTTCGCCGTTGACCAAAATGATTCTCTTATCGCCTTTTGAGACGTCGGGAATGAACTTTTGCGCAATCAACGGCTCGCGGCTAAGGCTGACAAACAGTTCGTGCAGCGACGCAAGATTGCGGTCATTCGGATCCAGCCGGAACACCCCGGCCCCGCCATTGCCGTAAAGTGGCTTCAGGATGATATCGCCATGCTTCGCCTTGAACGCCCGAATCGTTTCCAGATCGCGCGCAACCAAGGTGGGCGGAGTCAGGTCAGGAAAGTCGAGCACCAACAGCTTTTCGGGCGAATTGCGTACCCAAAACGGATCGTTGACCACCAGCACCGCAGGATGAATCCGGTCCAGAAGGTGCGTCGTGGTGATGTAGCCCATGTCAAAAGGCGGGTCCTGACGAAGCCAAACCACATCCCATTCGGCAAGATCCACCTCGACCTCATTTCCCAACGTGAAATGATTCCCGCCTTCACGCCGCACCGTCAGCGGCCAGCCACGCGCCAGAATCCGCCCCTCACGGTAAGAAAGCTTGTCGGGCGTATAGTAAAATAAACTATGCCCACGCGCCTGCGCCTCTTCCGCAATGCGGAAGGTACTGTCGGCGTCAATATTGACCGCGCCAATCGGATCCATCTGGATCGCAACCTTCAAAGCCATGCGCCACCCCCTTTGCTGTCCTTTAAATGACCCAGCCGGTGGGGCGATGCAATCACCGTCGTAATATCGGCATCAGTCGAAACCAAACGCATTTTCCAGAATCTCGATCCGCCCGACCGAATCAACCAATGCCACGTCGAATCGAACTTCCGTCATTTGCCCAGCGGGTTCACCCGCAATGAATTCGCCGGCTGAGGCGTAGATACGATCCATTTGCCGTCGTGATAGTCGCTCTACCGCCCGTGCATGGCTTGTCGATTTTTTTACCTCAATAAAAACCACCGCGTCCCCATCACGCGCGACAAGGTCGATCTCGCCACCTGTGCCGCGCCAGCGCCGCGCGGCAATGCATTTACCTGAACGCTGGTAATGCGCTGCGACCTGCGCTTCTGCCGCCAAGCCACCATGGTAAGATACTGCACCACTCATCCATCTTTCTCCATCGCCAAGGCGGCCTGATACACCTCGCGCCGCGGCAATCCCAGCGCCTCGGCAACCTCGCTAGCCGCATCCTTTACACTCATTCGGCCCAAACGCTCCTTCAACGCCGCAGCCACATCCTCGGGGCTGGCCCGTCGGCTATGCGCGCGGTCAACAACCACGACTATTTCACCCTTGACCGGTTGCCCTTCATAACCCGCGGCAAGATCGGCCAGGGTTCCCCTGCGTATCTCCTCGAATCGTTTGGTCAGTTCGCGGCACACAGCCGCCTGTCGCTCTCCTCCCAACTCTGACACCAAATCCCCTAACATTTCCCCAACGCGTTTGGGTGATTCATAAAATATCAGCGTCGCGGGTATCTTTGCCAATTCGGTCAACCATTTTCGGCGTGCTGATTTCGTGTTGGGCGGGAATCCGGCAAACAGAAAACGATCCGAAGGTAGCCCGGAAACCGTCAGCGCCGCCAGCACGGCCGAAGGACCGGGGGCGGCATAGACCGCAACGCCGGCTTCGATAGCGGCGCGACCCAGTTGATAGCCGGGGTCCGCCACCAGCGGCGTGCCGGCCTCTGATGCGTAGGCCAGGCTTTTACCCTCGGCCAGTTGACGCATCAGATAGGGGCGCTGTGCCTCGCCGTTGTGGTCGTGATAGGCCACCACACGGCGGCCGTTCAGCGGCACGCCATGGATCTCCATCAGGTGGCGCAGGGTGCGCGTATCTTCGGCGGCAAGCACGTCGGCGGTCGCCAGGATATCCAATGCCCGCAGCGTGATATCGCGTGCGGCGCCAATCGGCGTTGCGATGAAATGCAGCCCCGGTGCCAGCGTGCCCGGCAAAGTTCCGCCCGGACGTCGTTCGTCTGTCATTTCTATTCGCCTCATATCGGTTGCAAAGTTTACTTCGCGCCATGGACCGCTTAGGGTTTATCCTAGATTGTCCCCCATGTATTCCTGATCCAAGGACCGCACCATGATTTCCCTTTTGCGTAATCCCCGCAAGCCTTTGCTGAGAATCACCGCAATACTGTCTGCGGTCTGGTTGGCTGCCTGCGAGCCCGTTTCGGGCATTGGTGGCAACGCTGGTCCCTCGATCAACACTGGCGCGGCGGTGCCGGTCGCGCTGCTTGTTCCGGCTGGGTCGGGCAATTCGGGCGATGAGGTTCTGGCGCGGTCACTGCGGCAGGCGGCAGAGCTGGCCATATCGGATCTTCGCGGCGTAAAGATTGATCTGCGTGTTTATAACACTGGTGGCAATCCAGCCCAAGCCGCACAAACCGCCTCGCAAGCGGTGGATGAGGGCGCCAAGATCATTCTGGGCCCGGTCTTTGCCGAGGCCGCCAACGCGGCGGGTCTTGCCGTGGCATCGCGTGGGGTGAACGTGCTGTCGTTTTCAAACAACACCGATATTGCCGGTGGCAACGTCTTTGTTCTGGGGCCAAGTTTTCCCAACACAGCCAATCGCTTAGTCAACTATGCTGCGGCAAAGGGCAAGCGCCGGATCATGGTCGTGCATGAACAGACCACCGCCGGCGACGCCGGTGCCCGCGCGATTGAGCGCGCGATTGCACGGTCAGGCGCCTCAATGGTTGGCAAAGCCTCGTTCCCGTTCTCGCAGCAAGGGGTGGTGAACGCGATCCCGGCCATCGCCGCAAGGGCGAAAGGCGGCGATGTGGATGCGCTGTTCTTGACTGCAGACACGGCAGGCGCGCTGCCCCTCTTGGCGCAGATGTTGCCGGAACAGGGCGTCAACCCCGATACGGTCAAGTTCCTGGGCCTGACGCGTTGGGATATTCCGCCTGCGACGCTGTCGCTTCCGGGGGTTCAAGGGGGCTGGTTTGCGATGCCGGACCCTAACCTGAACAAGCAGTTCCAGTCGCGCTATCAGGCCGCCTTTGGCGAGCCGCCGCACCCGATTTCGGGGCTGGCCTACGATGGAATTGCCGCCATTGGCGCCTTGGTGCGCGCCGGCAAGTCTGACGCGCTGACCCGTGGCGCCCTGACCCAAGGCGCGGGTTTTGTGGGTGTGAACGGCATTTTCCGGTTGCGCGCTGACGGCACAAACGAACGCGGCCTTGCCGTGGCCGAAATTCGCAACGGTCAGGCCGTTGTGATTGACGCCGCCCCCCGTAACTTTGGCGGCGCCGGGTTCTGACCCGCCCCGCCCGAGACAGAGCCATCGTGCCCATTAGAAAACCCGCCCCAGAGGCTGCGTTCCCCCTTGGTCCCACCCCTTCGGGGGCGGGGCCGGTGTTTGATCTGACCGCCTTTGGCGCCGAGGTGGAGGCCGCGCTTTCCGGGATCTCGGATCACCGCGACATTCGTGCCACCGCCGTGCGGCTGTTGGCCGAGGCCCGCCAGACCGCAACCAACACGATCGAGGCACATTTTGCCACACACCCCCGCGCCGCGCGCGAGGTGGTGCGTGCCTATTCCGCGCTTGCGGATGCCACTGTCACGACCGTCATGGATGTGGCCACCCGGTTCTTGCACCGCCTGCCCAACCCCAGCGATGTCGAACGGCTGGCCGTGGTCGCGGTGGGGGGCTATGGCCGCGCGGAAATGGCGCCGTATTCTGACATGGACCTATTGTTCCTGACCCCTTGGAAAATAACCCCCTGGGCGGAAAGCGTGATCGAAAGCATGCTTTACATGCTGTGGGATCTGAAACTGAAAGTCGGCCATTCGTCACGCACCGTGGCCGATTGCCTGCGCCTTGGCCGGGAAGATTACACCATCCGCACCGCGCTTTTGGAACATCGTTTTGTTGCTGGCGACGCCCCTTTGGCCGACGAGCTGCGCGAACGGCTTCGCCAGGATCTGTTTCGCGGCACCGGCCCCGAGTTTATCGAGGCCAAGCTGATTGAACGTGACACCCGCCACGAACGCCAGGGCGGCCAGCGCTATGTGCTGGAACCCAACGTAAAGGAAGGCAAGGGCGGGCTGCGCGATCTGCAGACGCTCTATTGGATCTCAAAGTATATCCATCAGGTAGACCGCGCCGCCGAATTGGTCGGTCTTGGGGTGTTCTCTGCCGAAGAATACCAGAACTTTGCACTGGCCGAAGACTTCCTTTGGGCGGTGCGCTGCCATTTGCACCTGATTTCCAAACGCGCCAATGATCGGTTGACTTTCGATATGCAGGTCGAGGTCGCACAGCGCATGGGGTATCAAGACACTGCGGGCCGCCGCGCGGTTGAGGTCTTCATGCAAGACTATTTTCGCCATGCCACCCGGGTGGGCGAACTGACAAGGGTCTTTCTGACCTCGCTAGAGGCTCGCCACGTCAAGCGCCAGCCGATGCTGGAACGTATCTTTCGCCGCCGTCGAAAACTGAAACCCGGCTTTCGAGATGAGGGGAACCGGCTTCAAATCGTCGATCAGAAGGCATTTTTGAAAGACCCGCTGAACCTGCTGCGCATCTTTGAAGAGGCGCTTCGCACAGGGATGCTGATCCACCCCGAGGCGATGCGTATTGTTACGGCGAACCTGGATCTTATTGACGATACGGTGCGTGAAAACCGCGAAGCTGTCCGAATGTTTCTGGATCTGTTGCTGAAACACGGCAACCCCGAACGCGCCCTGCGCCGGATGAACGAGCTGGGCGTTCTGGCCGCCTTCATCCCCGAATTCGAGCCGATCGTGGCGATGATGCAGTTCAACGTCTATCACCACTACACCGTGGACGAACACACCATCCAGTGCATCTCGACACTGGCCCAGATCGAGCGCGGCGAGCTGATCGAAAAGTTGCCGCTGACCACGGAAATTCTCAAGAACGGGATCAATCGAAAGGTCATCTACATCGCGCTCTTGTTGCATGACATCGGCAAGGGCCGCCCCGAAGATCATTCCATTCTGGGGGCGCAGATTGCCCGAAAGGTGGCACCCCGCCTGGGCCTGAACAGTGAAGAATGCGGAACCGTCGAATGGCTGGTGCGCTATCATCTGCTGATGTCGGACATGGCGCAGAAACGCGATCTGGCAGACCCGCGCACGATCCGCGATTTTGCCAAGGTGGTAAAAACCAAGCGGCGGCTGGATCTGCTGACGGTGCTGACCGTTTGCGACATCCGCGGCGTTGGCCCCGGCACATGGAACAACTGGAAGGCAATGTTGATCCGCCGCCTGCATCAGGAAACCGCCGCCGCGCTGGAAACCGGGCTTGAGGCCGTCAACCGCAGCCAACGCGAAGATGCGGCCAAACGCGCGGTACGCGAAGCCTTGACGGACTGGGATCAAAAAGACGTCCGCACCGAACTGTCGCGCCATTACGCCCCCTACTGGCAAGGGTTGTCCACCGCGACGCAAGTGGTCTTTGCCCGGCTGCTGAAGGGTCTGGGCGAAAATGAGATCCGCATTGACCTGCACCCCGACCCCGACCATGACGCCACCCGCGCCACCTTTGCCCTGGCCGATCATCCGGGCATCTTTTCGCGGTTGGCGGGGGCGTTGACACTGGTCGGCGCCAATGTCGTTGACGCGCGCACCTATACCTCAAAAGACGGCTACGCGACCGCCGTGTTCTGGGTTCAGGACAGCGAGGGGCGCCCCTATGAGGTTGATCGTCTGCCCCGCCTGCGCGGCATGATCAAAAAAACGCTGAACGGCGAGGTTGTTGCCCGCGAAGCCCTGAAGACCCGCGACAAGGTGAAAAAGCGCGAAAGCCAGTTCCGCTTTCCGACCCATATCAGTATCGACAACGAAGGCTCCGAAATCTACACCATCATCGAGGTCGACACCCGCGACCGGCCCGGCCTGCTATATGACCTGACGCGCACACTTGCCAATAACAGCATTTACATTGCCAGCGCGGTGATTGCCACTTTTGGCGCGCAGGTGGTGGATGCGTTTTATGTCAAGGACATGTTCGGGTTGAAGCTGCATTCAAAGCAAAAGCAGGAAGCGCTGGAAAAAAAGCTGCGCCAAGCGATTGCCGAAGGCGCCGAAAGGGCGCGCGGCTGATGTCACATATCCGGCTGGTAAAGGGCTTTGTGACGGTCGGCGGCTGGACCTTGGGCAGCCGCCTGGTCGGGTTCATCCGCGATGTGATGATGGCCGCCTATCTGGGCGCAGGCCCGGTGGCCGAGGCGTTTTTGATCGCGTTTTCGCTACCCAATATGTTTCGCCGCTTTTTTGCCGAGGGCGCGTTCAACATGGCCTTCGTGCCGATGTTCTCGAAAAAGCTGGAAGGGGGCGAAGACGCGCAGGGCTTTGCCCGCGATGCCTATTGGGGCATGGCCGGGGTTTTACTGGTTTTCACCATGGTGGGCATGCTGGCGATGCCGCTTTTGGTGCTGGCCATGGCCTCGGGCTTTCGTGGGGACGAGCGTTTCGGGTTGGCGGTAATTTTCGGCAATATCACCTTTCCCTATATCCTGTTCATTTCCCTGACGGCGCTGCTGTCGGGGATGCTGAATGCGGCGGGGCGGTTCGTGGCCACGGCGGCGGTGCCGATCCTGATGAACGCGCTCTTTATCGTGGCGATGTTGCTGGCCGATCATCTTGGCTGGCCGATGGGGATGACGCTGGCCTGGACGGTGCCGGTTTCGGGGGTGGCGCAGCTGTGGTTCACCTGGGTCGCGGTGCGCCGCGCCGGGTATCGGCTGCGGTTTGAATGGCCCCGCCTGACCCCGGATCTGCGGCGGCTGGCAGTGATCGCCGCCCCCGCGATGCTGGCCGGCGGGGTAGTGCAGATCAACCTGATCGTCGGGCGGCAAGTTGCCAGTTTTACCGATGGCGCCGTGGCGTGGCTGTCATACGCCGACCGGCTTTATCAACTGCCGCTGGGGGTGGTGGGGATCGCCATTGGCGTGGTGCTGCTGCCCGATCTGTCGCGCCGCCTGCGTGCCGGCGATACCGAGGGCGGCCGCGCCAGCTTTAACCGGGGGGCAGAGTTTGCACTGATGCTGACGGTGCCTGCGGCTGTTGCGCTGGTGGTGATCGCCTATCCGCTGGTCAGTGTACTGTTTGAGCGCGGCGCCTTTGACAAGGCCGACAGTATCAATACCGCCTGGGCGCTGGCGGCTTATGGGGTGGGCCTGCCCGCCTTTGTGCTACACAAGGTCTTGCAACCGCTTTATTACGCGCGCGAAGACACCCGCCGCCCCTTTTATTTCGCGGTCGTCTCCATGTTGGTCAATGCCGGGCTGGCGCTGGGTCTGATGCCGGTGCTGGGGTATCTGGCGGCGGCACTTGCCACGACGCTGGCGGCCTGGGCAATGGTCGCGCAGCTTTGGTGGGGTACGCGCGCCATGGGCGATGCGGTGCGCACAGACGCGCGGTTCCGCGCCCGCGTCTGGCGTATCGTGCTGGCGGCACTGGGAATGGGCCTGTGTCTGGCGGTGGTGGCCAGAATATTGGCACCGATGCTGGCCGATGGCGGCGCGCGCTATCTGGCGCTGTCGATTCTGGTCGCGGTGGGGATTGTCAGCTATTTCGGCCTTGGAACGCTGATCGGGGCCTTTCGCCTGACAGATTTCCGCGCGGCGCTGAAACGCGCGCCGCGCGGCTGATGTTTCACCGCCGCCGCAACCGCTCGACCGCCTTGCCCCAGCCGCCCGGTGCCACAATGAACGACAGGGCAAACCCGGTCACAAAACCCGACAGTTCCGCGATCCAGTAGGGCTGACCGCCGAAAAGCAGACCAAACACCAACTGGATGCCCAGCAAGAACCCGATAAGCGTAAAGGCGCGGGCGCGGTTGGCGTTGACCATGCCAAGCCGTGTCCACAAGATCCATGTGAACGCCCCCACCAGCCCGTAAACCGCAGGATACCCGCCGATCAGCGGCTGTGACATGCCCGGCACCGCCGTATAAGCCAACGCCCCGACGATTGCCGAGCCAAAAAATACCGTCAGAACCGCCCAGCCGCGAAACACCTCGCCCACCATCTTGCCCAGCGCCAGAATAAACACGAGAACCAGCAGCGCGTGGGTAAAGCTCATATGCACGAACGGGTAGGTCACGAACCGAACCATTTGTGATGCGGGAAACTGCCCCGCCTCGATCATCGCGCGCAAGATGCCGGGTGCAAAGGAAAACCGCTGCAAGGCATCCAACCGCCAGCCTACTGCCAACGCGCCGCCCGCCAGCCCACTTTGACCCAGCCCCAACACCACTTCCATTGCCACAACCGGCAGGGCCAGCGCCCAAACTACCGGTGGCAGCGGATTGATCGGTGATGTGTCGTAACCATCGCGCATCGCATTCTCCCCAGGGTCGCGGGCCACACGCTTGGTTGACGCTGGCCCCGCCCAAAGCGATAAGGCAGCGCGCCGGGTTTTTCCAGCCCGCCCTTGTTTTCAGGAGCCTGCCCCATGACCGCCGCCAACGCCGCCTTCACACCTCGCATCTTTTCCGGCATCCAGCCCTCGGGGGGGTTGACGCTGGGTAACTATCTGGGCGCGCTTAAGCGATTTGCCGAAAAGCAGAATGAAGGAATCGAGACGGTCTACTGCCTTGTCGATTTGCACGCGATCACCGTTTGGCAAGACCCGCAGGCGCTGCGCCATCAGACGCGTGAGGCCGCGGCAGGGTTCATCGCGTCGGGAATTGATCCGGCGCGGTCCATCCTGTTCAACCAAAGCCAGGTCAGTGCCCATGCCGAATTGGCCTGGCTTTTGAACTGCGTCGCACGTCTGGGCTGGATGAACCGGATGACCCAGTTCAAGGACAAGGCCGGCAAGAACAGTGAACATGTCTCGTTGGGGCTTTATGCCTACCCGTCCCTGATGGCGGCAGATATTCTGCTTTACCACGCGACGATGGTGCCGGTTGGCGAAGACCAAAAACAGCATGTGGAACTGACCCGCGACATCGCCGCAAAGTTCAATCATGACTATGGGGTTGAATTCTTTCCCATCCCCGACCCCGTTATCGAAGGCGCTGCGACGCGGGTGATGAGCCTGCGCGACGGCTCGAAGAAAATGTCGAAATCTGATCCGTCGGACGCCAGCCGCATCAACCTGACAGACAGCGCCGATATGATCGCCGGCAAAATTCGCAAGGCCCGCACCGACGCCGAGCCGCTACCCGAGGATCTGGAGGGGCTGAAAGACCGCCCCGAGGCCCGCAATCTGGTCAATATCTATGCCGCCCTGTCCGGCGAAACCGCGCAGCAGGTGGTCAGCCGCTTTGCCGGGCAGGGTTTTGGCGCGTTCAAACCGGCACTGGCCGATCTGGCGGTGGCCCGGCTGGAGCCAATCTCGTCCGAGATGACGCGCCTGATGGCCGACCCGGCAGAAATTGACCGGATCCTGGGCGAAGGTGCCGAACGGGCCGATGCAATCGCCCGCCCGAACCTGGAGCGAACCTATGAGATCATGGGGATGGTGCGGTCGCGCCCGTCACGCAACTGACCTTATCCGCAAGGCGCCGGTGGTTGCGCGATTTGGGGCTCCCGGGGCATTGCCCCGGCAAGGTCAACTGGCGGCCTTGGCTTCGGCGCGCGGGTATAGGGCCGCCATGACGACACCCCGGGTAGCGTTCAGCACGATCAGCGCTGCCCATAGGCCGTGGTTGCCGAAAACCGGCACCAACAGCACCAAAGCGGCCCCATATATGGCCACTGACAGCACCATCGCGCGCAGCATTTCCCGCGTCAGCGTGGCGCCAATGAAAATTCCGTCAAACATCCACCCGGCGATGCCAATCAGCGGCATCGCCACTATCCACGGCAGATAGGCGCGGGCGGTGCCGCGCACCTCAGAAGATGTCGTCATCAGATCAATGACAGCAGGGCCCACAAGCCAAAAGCCCAAGCCCAAAAGAACGGCGCATCCAACGCCCCACTGCGCAGCCAGCACCGAAGCGCGTCGAACAGCGGCAAGCAGGCGCGCCCCTACCGCCTGACCAACCAACGCCTCGGCAGCAAAGGCAAAACCGTCCAGCGCATAAGCGGTAATTTCCAGAAACTGCAACAAAACCTGATTGGCTGCCAAGGTGACATCCCCCTGCCCCGCCGCCAAAAACAGGAACGTGGCAAAGCTTCCCTGCAAAAGAACCGACCGCACCATGATATCCGTATTGACCCGCGCCATCCGCATCAGGCGAACGCGGTCAAAGATACGGGCCGCATCCCGCCAATAGCCGTCAAGAAAGGCACTGCGTGCCAACCAAAGGCCAAGGGCAAGGCCGCTCCATTCGGCAAGAAGCGTGGCTACCGCAACCCCTTCGACACCCCAGCCAAGGCCAAGCACGAACCACAGATCCAACGCGACATTCAGGCCGTTCATCCACAATTGCAGCACCAGAACGACACGCGTCCGCTCTAACGCGATAAGCCAGCCTGTCAGCGCAAAAAGCGCAATGGTGGCAGGCGCCCCCCAAATACGGATCACCATATAGGCCCGCGCCATTTCCTCGACTTCCACCGACGCGGGGGCCAGCCGAAGGGCTCCGGAAATCAGCGGAAATTGCAGCAAGACCAGCCCCAGCCCCGCCACCATCGCAATCAAAAGAGCGCGCATCAGGCCGGCGGCCACTTCGCCACGGTCACCCGCACCATGGGCCTGCGCAACCAACCCCGAGGTGCCCATCCGCAGGAAACCGAAAACCCAGTATAGCGAGGCCAGGATAATCGCGCCCAACCCGACCGCGCCTATTGGGGCGGCTTGCCCCAATTGCCCCACCACCCCGGTATCCACTGCCCCCAGTATCGGCACGGTCGCATTGGAAATGACAATAGGCAGAGCGATATTCAAAACCCTGCGGTGGGTCAGCTCAGCCATCGCCGTCAGGTATGGCAAGCGGCATCAGAAAATGCCCCGTGGCCTGCGCGAAGGGGCGCGCGCGGTTATCTTGCCACGCCTCCACATGGACGCTTGCATAACGCCGACCTGACCGATTGACCCGCGCCCGCGCATAAGCGTCGCGCGGCAGGCCCGAACGTAGATAATCCACGGTGAAATCAATCGTTTTGGGCAGACGGGGCAGGTGCAGCGGGTCCAGACGAGCAAGGTCGATACGGCCAGCCTCGATATCCTCGCGCAGGTAGGTCCAGCTTAGCTCGATAATGGCGGCAACCTCTAAAAATGCGGCCGTCACGCCCCCATGCAGCGCCGGGATCAACGGATTGCCGATCAGCTTTTCATCAAATGGCAAAATCGCCGTCAGCTCATCCCCGCGGCGGTCCAGTTCAAAACCCAGAAACTGAATATAGGGCACGCCGGACAGCAGCGCCTTCAACGCGGCATCGCGGCGGGCCTTGACCACCTGCATGGGTTCGGGGCGTTGGCGTTTTTCGGGTGTGCGGGTCATGGCTTGGCTTTTTTCGGACGCTCGATCGTGAAGGCGCCGGTAGCGCTGGCGACAGGATGGGTTTCATCGTCATCATAGGCCGTAGCGCGGACAAAGGCGACGCTGCGGGTTACATGATAGCAACTTGCCTTTGCGGTAATCCGCTGGCCCGGGGTGGCTGCGCGCATATAGTCGATGCGCAGATCAATGGTGGCAGTGCCGGCGGGCGCCTCGGGGTGGCTCATCACGGCGGCACCGCAACAGGTATCCATCAGCGCAGAAACCGCGCCGCCGTGAATTACCCCGGTTCGCGGATCCCCCACCAGCCGCAGATCATAGGGCATCGAAATGACCGAAGTGCCGTTGCCGATCATGTCCAACTGCATCCCCAATGCGCGGGAATGGGGAATCGCCTCGATGAACTGGCGCGCAAAACGGGCTTGGGCATCGGTGCAGTCAGGGCTGTCGCTATGTTCGCTCATCGGCTTCTCCTGGCGGTTGGGGTGACTATTCCGTCTTGATCGGGCTGCTGCAAGGGGTATCGTCGCGTCGCCCCATCATTCCCTCGGACCGCGATAAGACACCATACCGCGTACGTTCAAGGTTGAGTCGCCCGCGCCAACGCGCTAGCGTGCCCCGGCATGGAGGCACCGATGGCCGATCAGTTGAGCTTCAAGGAAATGTGCGCGCGGTTCGATGTGACGCCGCGAACCCTACGCTATTACGAATATATCGAGCTGTTGCACCCCCAAAAGGAAGGTCGCACCCGCTGGTATGGGCCGCGCGAACAGGCCCGGATGACGCTGATCATGCGGGGGCGTCGCTTTGGGTTTTCGCTGGAAGAGGTGCGGCAATGGCTGCTGCTTTACAGCGAAAAGGGCACGCACGAACAATACAACGTCTGGATCGAACTGGCCGACCGCCAACTGGACGTGCTGGAAAAACAGCGCAGCGATCTGGACGTAACCATCGCTGATCTGCGCAGCCTGCGCGATGAAACCGCCGCCTCGCTCAAGGGTTGATGGCGCTTCCCTCGCGTCACATTGTTGCGTAACGCAGCGTCAATCTTTCCTGACATTACGTCATCGCCGTTAGTGACGTCACGTTATAGTGACGCGCACGTCAACTTCGCTTGTAAGCTGCCCAAAGAGATCCGATTTGCGTTAGGGTGACGTTACGACACACACCCGAGGGGCAAAGGCATGAGTGATGATGATGTGATGACAATCCGCGAAATGTGCGATGCATTCGACGTAACGCCCCGCACGCTTCGCTTTTACGAGTCAAAGGAGCTGCTGTTTCCAATTCGCGAGGGGCAAAAGCGCCTGTTTACCCGGCGTGACCGTGGCCGATTGAAACTGATCCTGCGTGGCAAGCGTTTTGGTTTCAGCCTTGAGGATATTCGCCAGCTTCTGGATCTTTATGCGATGGGCGACCAGCAGCACACACAATTGGCCAAGACGCTGGTTGTTGCCCACGAACGCCTGGCTGAAATGACCCGCCAGCACGAAGAGCTTGGTCAGGCAATTGCCGAGCTGAGCGACCAGATTGCCTGGGGCGAAAAAGAGCTTGCCAACGCCGAAAAAGCCGCGCCCGCCACCTGACCGCCTGTTGATAGGGAGAAAGAGATGACCAGCTATACCGCCCCCACCAAGGACATGCAGTTTGTTCTGCACGAGGTTTTGAAAGTCACCGAAACCGGTCTTCCGGGCTATGAGGAACTGGAGCGCGACTTTACCGAAGCCGTCCTGGAGGCGGCAGGCAAAGTGGCATCAGAAGTGCTGGCCCCCCTGAACGCCGTAGGCGACACCAAGGGCTGCGTGCTGGAAAACGGCGTCGTGCATACGCCAGAAGGCTTTGATACCGCCTTTGCGGCGATGAAAGAAGGCGGTTGGACCGCCCTTGATCTTGACCCCGAATATGGCGGTCAGGGCATGCCCTACGTCATGGGCACCGCCGTAGGCGAGATGTTCGTCTCGGCCAACATGGCGTTCAACATGTATCAGGGCCTGACCCATGGTGCCTACTCGGCGATCCATGTGCATGGCACCGAGGACCAGAAACGCACCTATCTGCCAAAGATGGTCAGCTGCGACTGGACCGGCACGATGAACCTGACAGAACCCCACGCCGGCACCGACCTTGGCATGCTGCGCACCAAGGCCGAACCGCAGGATGATGGCAGCTACAAGATCACCGGACAAAAGATATTCATCTCGGCTGGCGACCATGATCTGGCCGAAAACATCATCCATCTGGTGCTGGCCAAGGCCCCCGGCGGCGGCGAAGGCACCAAAGGCATTTCACTATTCATCGTGCCGAAGGTTCTGGTAAAGGAAGACGGCACCTTGGGCGCGCGCAACGCCGTGACCGTCGGCCATATCGAAGAGAAAATGGGCATCCACGGCAATGCCACCTGCGTGATGAACTATGATGGCGCGACGGGCTACCTTCTGGGCGATCTACACAAAGGCATGCGCGCCATGTTCACCATGATGAACGAGGCCCGCCTGGGTGTCGGTCTGCAAGGCTACGCGGTAGCGGTCGGCGCCTATCAAAACGCGGTCGCCTACGCCAAAGAGCGGCTTCAAGGCCGCGCCGTGACCGGGGCTGAAAACCCGTCGGGCCCGGCCGATCCGCTGATCGTGCATCCCGATATCCGCCGCACCCTGATGGATCAGAAATCCTTTTTGGAGGGCGCCCGCGCCTTCACCTTATGGGGCGCGCATCTGATCGACCGCAGCCATCGCGCCAATGACGCCGATGCCGAAGGGCTGATCAGCCTGCTGACCCCCGTGCTGAAAGGCTTCCTGACGGATAAAGGCTTTGAAACCGCTGTAAACGCCCAGCAGGTCTACGGCGGCCACGGTTACATTGAAGAGTCGGGTATGTCGCAGTTCGTGCGCGATGCCCGGATCACGATGATCTATGAGGGCGCCAACGGCATTCAGGCGCTGGATCTTGTCGGCCGCAAACTGGCGCAGGACGGCGGCAAACATGTGATGGCCTTCTTTGATATGGTCAAGACCTTCCTCAAGGAGAACGAGGGCAACGAGGCCTTGAAAGAGAGTTTCCTCGACCCGCTGAAAGCGGCATCAAAAGACCTTCAGGCAGCGGGCATGTTCTTTATGGAAAAGGGTATGAAAAACCCCAACGCGGCACTGTCTGGATCTTATGACTTCATGCATCTTTTCGGCCATGTCTGCCTGGGGCTAATGTGGGCACGCATGGCCAGGGCCGCCGATGCGGCGTTGCAAGGCGGGACCACGGACAAGGCCTTTTACGAAACCAAGATCGCCACGGGTCGCTACTATATGGCACGACAGCTGCCAATGACCGCGACCCATCTGGCGCGGATCATCTCGGGCGCGGCGCCGGTCATGGCCCTTTCCGCAGATCAGTTCTAGGCTTTGCACCGATCAAGGTGGAAAGACCGTTTCCACCTTGATCGCCAAAAGGAGACCCACATGCCCAAACGCCTGCGCCTGACCCGTCGATTTCCCGTAGCCCTGACAAACGACGCCTACCGCATGTTGCAGCGCTTCGCCGCCGACGCCAAAATATCGACTGACGAGGCGCTGACCTTCCTGTTCGAAAATTTTGGCTCTGTCACCGACCAAGAGAACCTTGCCCATAGGCTCCGGTTATTTCAGGCGGAATTGGGCGACAGAAAAGCGTGAACTGGGGGGGGGCCAATCGATGCAGGAGTATTTAGACCAAAAAAAAAGCCAACGGCGCATCCCGGCCCCTGCCCCGGTCGGGCTTAAGTGGGCGCTCCACAACGGGCCGGGATGGCTTTTCTTTGGACGGTCATCGGCTCTCCAGCCTGTACCGCACCTTCGATGCTGACTTGTTAAGGTTAAGAATGTCTTATGTTTGGGCTTTTTTTTGGCCCAAATACTCAAATTCCCCGCTGCCATCGGGCGGCCCCTTTGAAAGGCTGGCACCATGACCGCAAAACTATACTGCTTTGGCGAATCGGGCAGCTCTTACAAGGTGGCATTAACGCTGTCTTTGGCCGAGATGGAATGGGAACCGATTTGGGTAGATTTTTTCAACGGCGAAGCGCGCACCCCTGAATATCAGGCGATCAACGAAATGGGCGAGGTGCCCGTATTGGTCGATGGCGATACGGTGCTGTCGCAGTCGGCGGTCATCCAGGACTACGTCAGTTCAAAGACCGGCAAACTGGGCGGACGATCCGCGGCCGAGCGGCGCGAGGTTTTGCGCTGGATGTTTTGGGACAATCACAAATTGT
>NZ_JBLJBV010000067.1:0-16092 GCF_047638075.1 Phaeovulum sp. | reverse complement strand
CGCCGAGGCGCAGGTGGCGGCGGTGGCCGATGATGTGGCCTATAACCACCACGATTTGCATGACGGGTTGCGCGCGGGGCTGTTCAGCGAAGATGATCTATGCGCGCTTCCCGTGATTTCCGAATGTTTTGAGGCAGTTGACCGGATGCACCCGGATCTTGAGCCGATGCGCCGCAGACATGAGGCGCTGCGCCGGGTGTTTGGCGTGATGGTCGAGGATGTGATCGCGGTGGCCGAAAACCGGCTGTCAGCCCTGCGGCCTGAAACGGTTGACGATATTCGCGGGATGGAGGGGCCGATCATCCGGTTTTCAAAACCGCTTTATCAAAACCTCAAGGCAATCAAGGGGTTCTTGTTCACACGGATGTATCGTGCGCCTTCGGTCGTTGAGGAACGCCAGCGGGTTACGGGCATGGTCAACGCGCTGTTTCCGCTGTTTCTGGATCAGCCCGAATTGCTGCCAGAAGATTGGCATGGCGATATCTCCAAAGCGCGCCAGTCTGATAATTCGCGCACAGAATTGGCCCGTGTCGTGCTGGATTATGTCGCCGGAATGACGGATCGTTTCGCAATTCAGGAATATGGCCGGCTGATCGACCCGCAGGGGTGAGGCTTGGCACCGTTCGCCGCGCTGTTACCGGGGCGGCACCTGCGCAAGCAGTTCCAGCACAGTTGGGCCAAGATGGTCGACAATCAGCGCCACACCGTCAGGCGCGGGGTGGATGCCGTCTTCTTGCATCAGGGCTTGCGCGGCACGGGCCTTGGGCGGCAGGTCCGTGATCGGGGCCAGCAGATTCGTGACCAGCAGCGCGCCATGTTTCGCCGCAAGCTCTGGCCAGAGCGCGTCGAACGCGGCCTTGTAGTCCGGCCCATAGTTGCCGGGGGCCGGAAGGCCGATCAGCAGCACCGGCAGATTGCGCGCGTTTGCCGTGCTCAGCATCGCATCCAGATTGGCGCGGGCTTCTTCGGGGGGCAGACCGCGCAGCAGATCATTTCCCCCCAGCGCGATCATCAGCGCATCGGTCTGATCGCTTAGCGACCAGTCCAGCCGCGCCCGACCGCCTGCCGTGGTGTCGCCCGAAACACCGGCGTTGATCACCGTCACATCCGCGCCATGGGCCAGAAGCCAGCGTTGCAGTTGCGCCACCAACCCGTCGTCGGGGGCCAGCCCATACCCCTGCGTCAGGCTGTCGCCCAGTGCTACCAGCTCCAGCGTCTTTGCCTGCGCATCAGTGGCAAGTACGGGACACATAACAAGAATTGTTGCTGCCAGAAGGTTGCGAACCGCGCCCCTGAGGCCATATGCCCCTGAGGCACGGAAGTTGGGGGCAGGGGCAATGGATACCGTTTTGGCAATGAAGGACGCGCGGTTGACGCTGGCAGGCAATGCCGGCCCGGTCGAGGTGCTGCGCGGCATCACCCTGGCGGTTGAGCGTGGCGAAAGTGTCGGGCTGACGGGGCCTTCTGGGTCGGGCAAATCGTCGCTCCTCATGCTGATGGGCGGGCTGGAACGGGCCAGCGCGGGGTCTGTGACGGCACTGGGTCAGGATCTTTCGGTGATGTCCGAAGATGCGCTGGCGCGGTTCCGCAGAGGCAATATGGGGATTGTGTTTCAATCCTTCCACCTTATTCCAATGATGACCGCGCTTGAAAATGTGGCCCTGCCGCTGGAACTGGCCGGGGTTGCAGATGCCTTTGGGCGTGCGGCTGATGAATTGGCCGCCGTGGGCCTTGCCGCCCGCGCTGGCCATTACCCGGCAGAACTGTCGGGCGGCGAACAGCAGCGCGTGGCGCTTGCGCGGGCTGCCGCACCGCGCCCGGCGCTGTTTTTGGCGGATGAGCCGACCGGCAATCTTGATGCCGCCAATGGGACGGCGATCATGGATCTGCTGTTTGGCCTGCGTGACCGCCATGGGGCGACGCTGATCCTTGTCACCCACGCGCCGGAACTGGCGGCGCGCTGCGACCGGATTTTGCGGCTGGCCGATGGCGTCTTGCTGGATGAGGTGCCCGCATGAGCCTTGCGGGACGTATTGCCCGGCGCGAACTGCGTGGCGGGATTGCCGGATTTCGGGTGTTTTTGCTGTGCCTGATCCTTGGGGTGGGCGCGATTGCCGGGGTTGGCACGCTGCGCGCCGCGATCGAGGGCGGGTTGACCGAACAGGGCACGGTCCTTTTAGGCGGCGATGCGCAGCTTGAATTCACCTACCGCAATGCAACCGAACCCGAGCGGGATTGGATGGCGGCCGAGGCCGAGGCGGTATCCGAGATTGTCGATTTTCGATCAATGGTGGTTGTCGGAACCGGCGATACGGCCGAACGCGCGCTGACGCAGGTCAAGGCGGTGGATGATGCCTATCCGCTGGTTGGCACGGTTGGCCTTGCGCCGCAGATGACGCTGGCCGCGGCGCTGGCCCCGGTGAACGGTGTGCCGGGTGCGGTGATGGACCCGGTTCTGGCAGACCGCCTTGGGCTGGCCATTGGCGACAGGTTCCGGCTGGGTCTGGCCGAATTCACCCTGACGGCGCGTCTGACGCGCGAACCTGACAGTGCCACCGGTGGCTTTGGCCTTGGTCCCCGCTCCATCGTGCGGCGCACGGCGCTGG
Source organism: Phaeovulum sp. (assembly GCF_047638075.1). Lineage (NCBI taxonomy): Bacteria > Pseudomonadati > Pseudomonadota > Alphaproteobacteria > Rhodobacterales > Paracoccaceae > Phaeovulum > Phaeovulum sp. Next base: position 13,486 of record NZ_JBLJBV010000067.1, on the reverse strand, counting down.
AGGGGGCGGGTTTGCTGGGGCCGGGGTCGCTTTATGAAGCCGCCTACCGGCTGCGGCTGCCCCCCGGCACCGATCTGGCGGCGCTGAAGGCCAAGGCCAAGCGCGCGTTCAAGGGTGCCGGAATGCGCTGGCAAGACAGCCGCCGCGCCGCACCGGGGGCCGAGCGGTTCGTGGAACGTATAGGCTCGTTTCTGGTGCTGGTGGGGTTGGCGGGTCTGGCGGTTGGCGGCGTGGGTATTTCCGCCGCCGTGCGCGCCTGGATGGAGCGCAAGGTCGAAACCATCGCCACGCTGAAGGCGCTGGGGGCAACCAGTGGCCTGATCCGGGCGGTGTTCTTGATTCAGTTGGCGGTGCTGACGGTGATTGGCGTCGGTTTGGGGTTGGTGCTGGGCGCCGGGGTTCCGAAACTGGCCGAGGAGCTAATCGCGGCGCAGATGCCCTTTGCGGTAAAGGTGGGGTTTGCCCCCGCCGCCTTGGCCGAGGCGGCGATTTACGGGGTTCTGGTCTCTGCGATCTTCACGCTATGGCCGCTTTCGCGGATGGCGGGGGTGCGAACGGCCGCACTTTACCGCGATATCGGGCCGGGGCGGCGTGCGTGGCCGGGCGCGGGAACCGGGGTGGTGACCGCGCTATTGCTGGCCGCGTTGGTGGCGGCGGCGGTGTGGTTTTCGGGCGTGCCGGAACTGGCTTTGGGCACGCTGGGGGGGATCGCGGTGGCGCTGCTGGTGCTGGCGGTGATGGCGGGGCTGCTATGGCGCGGCGCCCGCGCGCTGGCGCGCACGAACCTTTTGCGCGGGCGGCCTGCGCTGCGCGCTGCAATGGCGGCGGTTGGCGGACCCCGGTCCGAGGCGGGGGCGGTGATCTTGTCGCTGGGGCTGGGGCTTTCGGTGCTGGCCGCAGTCGGGCAGATCGACGCGGGGCTGCGCGGCGCGATTGACCGCGACCTGCCAAAGGTCGCGCCCGCGTATTTCATCGTCGATATCCAGAATGACCAGATCGACGGCTTCTTGGCCCGTCTGGCCGCAAATCCCGACGTGACCAAGGTGCAGACCGCGCCGATGCTGCGCGGCGTCCTGACCCGGATCAACGGCAAAAACGCCCGTGATGTGGCCGGGGATCACTGGGTTGTGCGCGGCGACCGGGGGATCACCTATGCAGCCGAGCCGCCGGAAAACACAAAGATCGTGGCAGGCGCATGGTGGCCACAGGGCTACGCGGGCCCGCCGCAGGTCAGCTTTGCGGCGAAAGAGGCAGAGGAGTTGGGCCTGAAACTGGGCGACCAGATCACCGTGAACATCCTGGGCCGCGACATTGACGCCACCATCACCAGCCTTCGCGAGGTTGATTTTTCAACCGCCGGGATCGGCTTTGTGATGACGCTGAACCCTGCCGCGCTGCAAGGCGCGCCGCATACCCATATTGCCACCGTCTACGCCCCGCCCGAGGCGGAGGCCGCGATCCTGCGCGATCTGGCCGGGGCCTACCCCCATATCACCGCGATCCGCGTGCGCGATGCCATCGACCGCGTGACCGAAGCCCTAGGCGCGATTGCCCGCGCAACGGCACTGGCGGCGGGGGCGACGCTGCTGACCGGCTTTGTGGTGCTGATCGGGGCCGCCGCCGCCGGAGAGCACGCCCGCGCCTGGGAGGCGGCGCTACTGAAGGTGCTGGGCGCGACGCGGGGCACCATTCTGGCGTCTTTTGCGTTGCGGGCGGGGCTGATGGGGGCTGCGGCCGGGCTGATTGCGGTGGGCTTTGGGGCGGCAGCGGGGTGGGTGGTGCTGACATTGGTGATGGAGTCGGAATTCCATTTCGCCCCGTTTGCCGCGTTGGCGATTGTGATTGGCGGGGTTCTGGCCTCGTTGGGGGCGGGGCTGCTGTTTGCGCTGCGCCCCCTGGCCGCGCGGCCGGCGCAGGTTCTGCGCGCCCGCGATTGACGGCCGCACTTGGGCGTGGCGCCGCCGTCACGGGGGCCGCATTTCGGGGTTCACCTTTTCGCCGCGCGGTGTTTATGATCAACCGATGATCGCGGCTCCCGCGCGGTTGCCGATCAATTGGCGGTCTTATCCGCCTGAGCTTTGCAAATGAGGGTGAAATGACTGTCAGATTTGGGCTGCTTGGAGCAGGGCGTATTGGCAAGGTGCATGCAACGGCGCTGACGGGTGATGCGCAGGCGCGGCTGGTGGCCGTGGCCGATGCGATGGCCCCCGCCGCCGAGGCGATTGCCGCGCAATACGGCTGTGATGTGCGCTCGATCGAGGCAATCGAGGCGGCGGATGACATTGACGCGGTGGTCATCTGCACCCCGACCGATACCCACGCCGACCTGATCGAGCGTTTCGTGCGCGCCGGCAAGGCGGTGTTTTGCGAAAAGCCGATCGACCTTGCCCTTGCGCGCGTCAAGGAATGTCTGGCGGTGGTGCGCGCTGAAAAGGGTGCGCTGATGGTGGGGTTCAACCGCCGGTTCGATCCGCATTTTCGCGCCGTCAAGGCCGAGATCGACAAGGGCACGATTGGGGCGGTGGAAATGGTCACCATCATCAGCCGCGATCCGGGCCTGCCGCATCTGGAGTATATTCCCCGTTCGGGCGGGATCTTCCGCGACATGACGATCCACGATTTTGACATGGCACGTTTTTTGCTGGGCGAAGAGGTGGCAACCGTGACCGCCACCGCCAGCGTGCTGGTTGACCCGAAATTGGCCGAGCTGGGCGATTATGACAGTGTGAACGTGATCCTGACCACGGCATCGGGCAAACAGGCGGTCATCACCAATTCGCGTCGCGCAACCTATGGCTATGATCAGCGGATCGAGGTGCATGGGTCCTTGGGCGCGGTGGCCGCCGAAAACCAGCGCCCCGTGTCGATCGAGGTGGCGACCGCGCAGGGCTATACCCGCCCGCCGCTGCATGATTTCTTCATGACCCGCTACACCGAGGCCTATTCGGCCGAAATCGCCAGCTTTATCGCGGCGCTGGCGTCGGGGGATGCGCCCAGCCCCTCGGGGGAAGACGGTCTTGCGGGGTTGCTGCTGGCCGAAGCCGCGCTGAAATCGGTGGCCGAGGCGCGCACGGTCAAGTTGTCTGAGCTGGCCTGAGACGCCGGGGGCTAAGCGGCAATCTTTGGATTGCCGCCTAGCCCTTCAATCCGGTTTCGCGCAGGATGCCGCGCCGTTTGGCCTCATAATAATAGCCTTTGGAATACCACATCACGGCCCGGTCATAGCTGCCATCGGCGCACATCCATGCCCCGCGCAGATATTTCACCCCGTATTTGAGGTTCGTTTCCGCATCGAGCAGATCCGAGGGTTTGCCGCGAAAGCCCATTGTCCGTGCGGTTTGCGGTAGAATCTGCATCAGGCCGTAATAGGGCCCGTTGCGTGCCCCCGCCACATACCGGCTTTCACGCTGAACGATCCGGTGTACCAAGGGGCGCGGCACGTCATAGCGGTCGGCGTAGGTATTGATCAGGGACCGCAGCTCGGGCGTTTCGCCCGGATGCAGCGCGCCACCGCCCCGCCGATGCCTTCGGTCAGCGTCCGAGGGGGTGCCACAGGCCGCAACCGTGGACAACATCAGCATAATTGTGGCCCGGCGGGTCAGGGTATGCATTGAAATCTCCGATAGTTTTTTCGGTGATAACCCGCGCAACCCGTCACTGAAAGCCTCTATCGGGCGGATGGGCGATGCCTTGCCGGAAATTGGCCGGCCCGGCCATCGGGCAAAGGCCCAAAAGCGCCGCAGGCGAAACCTCAGGCGAGTTTCGAGAGCCGCGCCTCCATGACGTCAAAGGGAACGCCGGGGTCGTCCTTGGCGCAGCGGATCACGAGGCTGGTTTTGACCGAGGCCACATTCTTGGCCGAGGTCAGCCCTTCGGTCAGAAAATTCTGGAACGTCGATAGGTCCGGCGCCACGCATTTCAAGATGAAGTCGATTTCCCCGTTAAGCATGTGACATTCACGGACAAGCGGCCAGGCCCGGCAACGCGCCTCAAAGGCGGAAAGGTCAGATTCTGCCTGGCTGTGCAGCCGCACCATTGCAAACACCTGCACCTCAAAACCCAATTCGCGGGGGTTTACGTCGGCATGATAGCCGCGGATGAAACCTGCCTCTTCCAATGTGCGTACCCGGCGCAAACAGGGTGGCGCAGAAATCCCGACGCGTTTGGCCAGTTCGACATTGGTCATACGCCCATCCGCCTGAAGTTCGGCCAGGATCTTCCTGTCGATTTCATCAAGCTTGTTGGTCGCCATGTCATCCTCCGAAGATTTTACGGAACGTATCGCGTGAGCGAAGATTGCGCAATAATATTTCGCCAAAGCAAGTGCAAGCGCAATCGGCTGCGACGTGTTGGGGGTTTTACGCGCGCGCAGTCATGGCTATATCCTTGCGTGACATAAAGGAGATTTTCATGGGCGAGACGCGTCATACAAAGGTTCTGATCATCGGCTCGGGGCCGGCCGGCTATACGGCCGCGGTCTATTCCGCGCGCGCCATGTTGAATCCGATTTTGGTGCAGGGCATCCAGCCCGGCGGCCAGTTGACAATCACTACCGAGGTCGAAAACTGGCCCGGCGATATCCATGTGCAGGGGCCTGACCTGATGGTGAGGATGGAAGAACACGCCAAAGCGGTGGGGGCTGAGGTGATCGGAGACCATATTTCATCGCTGGATCTCTTGAAACGGCCGTTCACCGCACTAGGGGACAGTGGCACAACCTATACGGCCGATGCCGTGATTCTGGCCACCGGGGCGCAAGCGCGTTGGCTGGGCCTGCCATCGGAAGAAAAGTTCAAGGGCTTTGGCGTTTCCGCCTGCGCCACCTGTGACGGATTTTTTTACCGGGGCAAGGAAATCGTTGTGGTCGGCGGTGGAAACACCGCCGTGGAAGAGGCGTTGTTTTTGACCAATTTTGCGTCGAAAGTGACGCTGATTCATCGCCGCGATAGCCTGCGGGCCGAAAAAATCATGCAAGACCGGCTATTCAAAAATTCCAAGGTTCAGGTCCTGTGGGATCATGGCATTGAAGAAGTGTTGGGAACCGAATCCCCCTTGGGTGTCACTGGCGTGCGGGCCAAGCACGTCAAGACAGGCGCAATCATTGAAATTCCCTGCGCCGGGTTCTTTGTGGCGATCGGTCACGCCCCCGCGTCCGAATTGGTCAAGGATCAGTTGGATCTGCATTTGGGCGGCTATGTCAAAGTACATCCCGGCACGACCGCAACCTCGGTTTCGGGCGTTTTTGCTGCCGGTGATCTGACGGATCACGTCTACCGCCAGGCGGTCACTTCGGCAGGTATGGGATGCATGGCGGCATTGGATGTGGAGCGTTTCTTGCAAGAAGAAGCCCAAATGCCATAAAGACCCCTAGGGACATACCAGAATATTGTTTCGATTGTGCACTTTGGCGGGTGCGGACGCCTTGAGTTTGCCACCGCGCCTCGCTAGGGTGCGCCCGAACCGGACAGACGGCCGAGGGGTGTTAAAATCACCTTTCGAACGGTCACCGGGGACTTGATCTTTGGGTTGCGCTGGATGATCAAGCAAAGTGTGGGTGTAAAAGATCCGATCTGGTCTGGGTCTAACCGTAACCGACGCACCGCGGCAGGTGCGCCAGTTCGGAACGGTGGTGAAGGCACGAGCGAGGGGCTGAGCCCCCAATCTCGAAGGCCAACACCGGATGGGTGACCGGGGGATCAAGGCTCGGGTCTTGAAAACCTGGTCGGGAGTATTGTGGAAGGGTGGCAGAGTGGTCGATTGCAGCGGTCTTGAAAACCGCCGATGTGAGAGCATCCGTGGGTTCGAATCCCACCCCTTCCGCCAATCATCATTGAAATCATATAATAAAATGACATAAATTTCGATTTACCCCTCATAGCACCCCACATAGGGAAAATGCTTGTGCAGACTACTAAGCTTTCAGAGTTCGGCAGTCCATCTCTCCTGCGCCAAATCCTCTGAATCGTGGTTTTGCGAATGAGGCAGGGTAATCCCCTCCATGATGTCGTGGCTGGCATCTTCAGCGCCCAAACCACAACCGATAGTCAGTCGCAGTCGGTATAGTTCGACGCTAGGCACACTTTTGCGCGCCGCTGGGCTTCGGAAATATCAACGGGCTGCATCATAGCTAAAACTCTGTCTCTATTAGAAATCGCTTTTGCACTGCCATTTGACCCAGCGATATTGTACCATATGTGCGCAGCGATATAGTCCTGCGGCACGCCCAAACCGCTCTCATATGTGAGGCCGAGGTTATTCTGCGCCGATGCGTAACCTTGATCAGCCGCCAGCCGGTACCACTTCACCGCCTCGGCATGGTCCTGCGGAACTCCTAGGCCGTTCGCATAAATGATGCCGAGATTATGCTGCGCCAATGCGTCACCTTGTTCCGCAAGCGGCGTCCATTCTCGCAATGCCGTACTATGATCTTCCGCTTGATGTGCGGCGATGCCAAACGATCCCCCGGATCGTTTGCTGATCCTCCCAACTCCTCACGCTCTCGCGAGAAATCCCAAACTGCCGTGCCGCCTCGCGCTCACTCATGCCTTCTGCGCAGGCCAAACGAACCTTCCGATATAAATCCACGGTGAAAATACCCCCGCCCTCCCTGTCGCCAGAAAGAGCCAAAGTGGCAGAGTTTTACTCCGCCCGCAGCGAGATCATCCCGCCGCTCCCGTGGTCTATTTTTGCACCGCCGCTTACACTGGGCGCTTGTGATGTAATAATCGGGGAAAGCCGAGACGATTCGTCGCGTCAACGCGCCTCTACGACTTTGGTGGAGTAGAAAATCGCAGATATTTCAACAGGTTGAAAAACGCCTCAACGCAAGGACCCTTACATGCGCCCTTTCAGTTCAACGCTCGCTTTGACGGCTTCCGCTGCTTCGATCCTGCTGGTCAGTCAGGGACATGCTCAGGACCGAAACGTGTATTTCGGGCAAACCCACCAGCACACCAGCTGGTCGCTTGATGCCTATATCATTGGCAATACCGTGACCGGTCCCGCAGAGGCCTATCAGTACTCCACCGGGAAAGTCATCAAGCATCCGGCGGGCTATGACGTGCAGATCAAGACACCTCTGGATTTTCAGGGGGTCACCGATCACGCGGAATATGTGGGGGTCGTAGGCATGGCGAATGATCCCACATCGCCGATCAGCAAACTGCCAGTCGCTGAAAAGCTGCGCGTTTCAAAGGACAACACAGTGGTCAACATATTCCAGTGGATGGCAGGCAGCATCGCTACGGGCAAACCTATCAAGGAATTGCTTGATCCCAAGATCACGAACACCGTCTGGTCGAGCAACGTTTCCATCGCAGAAAAATACAACGACCCCGGCAAATTCACGACATTCTGTTCCTATGAATGGACATCCATGCCCCAGAACCAGAACATGCACCGCAACGTGTTCTTCAAAGACTGCACAAAAGTGCCGGATGCGCCGTACACCGCCCTTCAGTCCGACCACCCCGAGGATCTGTGGAACTGGATGGACGAACAGCGCAAGCTTGGAAACGAGGCGCTGGCGATTTCACATAACGCCAATCTGTCCAATGGCATCATGTTTCCGATTGACGTCGACAGCAAAGGCAAACCGATTGACGCTGCCTGAGCGCAGCAGCGGATGCTCAACGAACCACTGTCAGAGATCAAGCAGGTCAAGGGCGCATCCTAAACCCATCCCGATCTGTCACCGAACGATGAATTCGCCAATTTCGAGATCATGAACTACCTGATTGGCCTTGATAACAGTTTTTCAAAGATCAGCGGCAGCTATATCCGCGAAGCTTATCAGAACGGTTTGGCACTGCAGGCTGCAAACGGGTATAATCCCTATAAGTTTGGCGTTGTAGGCGCTGGAGACTCGCATAATACGGTCACGTCCTATGCGCAGTCGAACTACTTTGGCGACCATGGCGAAGTCGACGCGACGCCTGAAAAGCGGCTGTCTGGCACTGTCGCCTCCGGCATGGATATCCTGAAAACCGGTACGTCGGGAATCACTGCGGTCTGGTCAGAAGAAAACACCCGTGAATCCATCTTTGCCGCGATGCAACGCCGCGAAGTCTATGGCACCAGCGGTGTGCGTATCAAGCTGCGCATGTTCGGCGGATGGGATTATGACGAGAGCATCCTGTCGCAGGAAGATTGGGCAAAAGCCGCCTACGCCAGCGGCGTTCCCATGGGTGGCGATCTTGTGCCCACGGAAGGCAAGTCGCCATCCTTTATCGTATGGGCTGTCAAGGACCCCAGCGACGGCAACCTTGATCGCATCCAGATCATCAAGGGCTGGACCAAGGACGGCCAGATCTTTGAAAAGATCTATGATGTCGCGTGGGACGATGCGCGCGTTGCTGACTCTGTAACCGGTAACCTGCCTCCAGTCGGAAACACTGTCGATGTTACCAAGGCGACCTACACCAACGATATCGGGTCGGTAGAGCTTAAGGCCGTCTGGACGGATCCGGACTTTGATGAAAGCCAGGATGCGTTCTACTACGCCCGCGTGCTTCAGATCCCGACGCCCCGGTGGAGCACATATGACTCTGCCACGCTTGGCATTCTTCCGCCCGGTGGAGTTGATGCAACAATCCAGGAACGCGCTTGGGGCACTCCGATCTGGTACACCCCGACAGAGGCCCAGGCCGCCAAGGCTGAGTCCGGTCTGACCGTTGCCGACCTGCTTCACGACAATGCAACAGCGATTGGGGATGATGAACTGAAAGCGCTTGTTCTGGGCAAGAACCTTACGGTGCGCAACACTGTAACGGGCCAGACTTCGAACGTGCTGTTTGGCATGGACGGCAAGCGTATCATCACCGAGATGAATGGCGATTTACCGAAAGGCGGCGAGATACTGTCTGTCATGCACAACGGCCTGACTGGCACATCTGCAAGCTATTCGATCAAGGACGGGCATATTGTGACGACAATTGACGGCACATCCTATGATCTTACAGTCTATCACACGGGCGATAAGTATATAGCGGCCCGCAGCAACGAGTTTGGTCATGCCAACTACGAACTGGTGGAAGTGGCGCAATGAGTGCAATCTGCCAGGAAAAGTGCCGATGGGATGCCTCACAGATGACGCGGCCAAATCAAAGTGATGCAGGCAGCAATGCACGATAGCTGTTCACCGGCCCGCTTGCGCCGACTGCTGGCAGAGCCTCTGTTTCACTTCTTCGTCGTAGGTGCCTTTGTCTTTGGGTCGTACTGGCTTCTCGACAAGGCACCCGATGAGGCTGCCAGCAACGAGACAATTGAAATCAATGCAGATGACATTCGTCAGATTGTCATCGCTTGGATGGCACAGGGGCGTTCGCCTCTGACGCCCGAGCAGTTGCAACGCCTGATCGATCAGAAGATCGCTGACGAAGTGCTTTTTCGTGAAGGGCTGGCCCTCGGCCTCGACCGCAATGACGAGATCATCAAACGCAGGATCGTACAGAAGATGGATTTCCTCGCGGCCGATATTGCGGCCTTGCAAGAGCCGGACAAGGCAACGCTAATGGGATGGTTCTCGCAGAATGCTGATCGCTTTGCCCAACCTCGGCGCGTAACCTTCCGGCAACTGTATTTTTCACCCGATCAATATGGTGCCACCACGCGCGATGTTGCGGTGGCAGCGCTCGATACGCTTGCCGGAAAGCCCGCCACCTCGCCAGAGGTCGCGTCGCTAACCAATTCCTATCTGTTGCGCCCCTATTACAGCGACATAACGCAAGACGCCGTTCTGAAAGAGTTCGGCCCCGACTTTTCTGCCGCGCTTTTCACGCTCGCTCCCGGTGGCTGGCGCGGCCCGGTACCATCGGGATACGGCTGGCATCTGGTCTGGATCGAGGCGTTGAAACCCGGCCGTATTCCGGCGTTCGAAGAGGCTGAAGCAGATATCAGAACCGCATGGATCGATGATCAGTATCAGGATATCAAACGTGCGGCGCTGGAGGAAATGTGGTCCCATTACACAGTGGATGTGGTCCCTCTTGGGTCGGTAGACTTCGGAGAGTTGGTGGACCCCAAAGTGGCAGACGCATTTTCGCAACCACTCGTGCAATGACCCGGATCTTTCAATTTTGGCAAGCAGGTATCTGGCTGGTGCTGGCCATGGCCAGCCTTCTTTTGGTCATACCGTCCGCAGGTTCGGCCCATGAGGTCCGGCCCGCATATCTGCAAATTGATCAAATCACAGAAAGCCGCTTCACTATGCTATGGCGCACGCCGGTTCTGGCAGGCGCGCGCCTGCCAGTTCTGCTACGCTTTTCTGACGGAATAAATGTTGTCTCTGGTCCAGCCGAACGCCAGTTGCCGGACTCGATTATCGAGCGCAGTATCATAGAAGCCCCGGATGGGTTGCCCGGCCAGGAGATATCCTTTGTTGGCCTTCAGGCGACCATAACTGACGTTCTGGTCCGCGTGAAATTCCAGGACGGCACGGTCAACACCTCTTTTGTCCGGCCTGTGCAGCCCTGGATCAAGATCGAAGGCGAACAAAGTTGGTTCAAGGTCGCCAAACTCTACATTGGTCAAGGAATCGAGCACATTCTGTTCGGCTTTGATCACCTTCTCTTTGTGGCAGCGTTGATGCTGATCGTCCAAAATCTGCGCGTCTTGGTCAAGACGATTACCGCCTTCACGCTTGCCCATTCGATCACCCTGACCTTCGCCACCTTGGGCTGGGTCGTCATGCCTTCGGGTCCGGTGGAGATCATGATTGCCTTCAGTATCGTTTTGGTAGGTGCCGAGATAATAGCCAAGGAACGGGGGCGAACCAGTCTGACCATCCAGGCCCCATGGATCGTCGCCTTTGCGTTCGGATTGCTGCACGGATTTGGATTTGCCGGCGCGTTGTCAGAGCTTGGCCTGCCACATGGGGATATCCCCTTGGCGCTGCTAAGTTTCAACCTCGGGGTCGAAATTGGGCAGCTGTTATTCGTGGCGGTAACCCTGATAGCCCTCGCGGCGCTCAGCAGAATTGTCAAAGTCTCGCGCGGCGCAATTGTTGCATCCGCCTATGGCATCGGATTAATTGCTGCATTCTGGACAGCAGAGCGCCTTGTCTCAACTTTTTCTTGATATTTATGGAGATACGATGACGCTGCACCCGAAAGTTATATTCTCAATATTTATTGCTGTTTCGACCGCCATGCTTGCCGATCCGTCATTTGCACATACAGGAGAGGGCTACAGCGGCGGCCTCGTCAGCGGTTTCACGCATCCGATTCTTGGTTGGGATCACGTCGCAGCGATGGTTGCCGTAGGTCTGTGGGGAGCCTTCCTTGGGGCGCCCGCCATCTGGGTGCTGCCCGTCGTTTTCCCTCTTGTGATGGCCCTTGGCGCAGTGATCGGTATCCTCGGAATCCCGGTGCCAGCAATCGAGACCGGGATCGCGATGTCGGCCATTGTTCTCGGCCTGATGATAGTCTTCGCTGTAAAGCTACCGCTCTGGCTATCCGCCTTGCTCGTCGGGGTCTTCGCTATCTTCCATGGTTATGCCCACGGGACCGAACTGCCTGTCGCGTCCAACGCCTTCGCTTTCGCTATCGGGTTCGTCGTTGCAACCGGTTTGCTCCACCTTATCGGCATCGCCTTTGGGCTGCTGGTTAAGCGGCCAGGTGGTCGGATAGCCATTCGAGGCGCAGGCGGATTGATCTCGCTTGCCGGGGTTGCATTTCTTACTGGCGTAGCTTGACTGTGACGGCACGAAGGCTGGGTTGGATCGCGCTTGCGGTCTGGCCTTTCCCCGGCCATGCACACAGCCCGATCGCCGGAATCGAAGGTTTCTACACCGGTCTGCTTCACCCGTTCACTACTCCGCCACAGGCGCTTCTTATGCTTGGGCTTGGACTGATGATCGCTGGTGTCTTTCCGTTGCGCGCATTGTGGCCGCTGGGCGTCTTTACGGTCGCTATGGTCGTCGGCATGACGACCACCCGTTTCTTTGGGCAACTCGATATGGCGATGTTCGCGATCGCATTTGTCGCCTGTAGTCTTTCCGCCCTTGCGACTGGCCGCCTTCTTCCAGCTGTGGTCGCCGTTGCGGCTGTCGGAGGCGTTTATATGGGCGTCGCCTCGCTTGCCGATCCGGGTCCTATCCGGGACAGGATGATAACAACACTTGGGGCTTTCGTCGGAGCGAACATCGGCCTGTTCCTTATCTCTGGGATCCCAACGCTCATCCAAGAAAGATACACTTGGAATTGGGTTCCCGTCGCGTTTCGCATCGCGGGCGCGTGGATCGGCGCGGTTTCCCTTCTCATGCTGGCGCTGTTCTTCGCAGAGGGACAGATTCAACCTTAGATAGGCGACGAAGTGGGACGGCTGAAATAACCTCAGGTATACGGCATGATCCGGTAAACTTGGGCATCCCTGCAAGAAGCTCTTATGGCGTCGAAGCAACCTGTCTTACGGGCAGGAAACCGTCATTAGGCAGGTTTTACACGAACGGCAGGTTAGGGAGACTTGGTGTCAGTCGAACACTTTCATCTGGATTGCCCAACTGGTGGGGAATGGTTCTAACAGATCTGCTAGCGTCGCCTCGCGGCCCTGATTCCGGTCGAGGATCGCCCCGACTAAGTCCGGCGCGAGCAGCGTCAGCCGCAGGATACGCATCATGTAGGACGGCGCGATCCTCTCGCGCTCGGCCAACTCGGCGATGGTGGCGAACTCACCCGACTCGAGCATCCGGTTCCAGGTAACCGCTCCATTGTTACCGCGTCGATTTAGCTTTGATGCGCGCCACGAGATCGGTGTCATCCACGAAGTCATCAAGGAACTCATGCCAGGTTTTGTTGGTGATACGAGCGGCGCGGATCATGTCCGTCAGCTCTTCGATCCCGTCATCGGTCAGTGCGGTGATTGTTTCGTCGGGTCCGACGTAAACGCTGACGATGTTTCCATAAGTCAGGTTGTCGTCATTAGAGATGATCGCTCCAAGAAGCTCGACATCCTCGCCCAGCCTTTTGGCGACGTAGTCGATGGTGCAGACATGGGTGACGGCCGCCATCAGGCGGCCTGTGAATGGGTAGCGGCCAGCGGCACCCTGAACCGCCCGGGTTTACCGGAGGGTGATTTGTGCAGCATTTAGGCGACCATATCGAGTGTGTTCAGGTTTGCCTAGAACGCCTCCTCTGCTTCTGCGGGGGTGATGTATCCGATGGGGCCGAGAAGGCGGCGGTTGTAATACCAGTCGACCTATTAGCCGGTAGGCGATGCTTGCATCGCCGTAAGGCCATTTCAGGGTTTCCCATTCGACTTCGCGCATCAATTTCCATGGCCCTATCTGGTTGATGCATTGCCTGGCATGCGATTGCCTTCAATCGCTGTAAAGGACTTCGGTTTTGAAGATTTGAGGGGGACCGTGGCCCCAGTGGGGCCGCGTAAGCCCCCGAATGGATGACGCATTTAGCCAGCGCATTATCATAGGCATCACCGAAGCCCCCTGTGTCAGGGAAGTTGTCCGCTGCACTACTTTTCCTCTATTTCT
>NZ_JBLJBV010000066.1:0-131972 GCF_047638075.1 Phaeovulum sp. | reverse complement strand
CCGCTCCAGCGGCGGATCTTCTGTCGAAGATATTTTCGAGACAAAACTCACCTGATCTCTCCTTCCGAGAATGCGTCAAGTGTCTTGTCTGAAAAGGAATGTTGGCCGCAGTGCGGCCTACCGAAGCGATCATTTTAACATTTAGCGTCAGGGGCTGGGGCGGACAGCCCCCCTTTCACGCTATTCGTCGAACTCAACCAACAGATCTTTCGCGTCGATCTGCTGGCCCGGCTGCACATGCACCGCAGTAATCACCGCAGTGCGGTCGGCGTGAATGCCCGTTTCCATTTTCATCGCCTCGATGGTCAACAGCATGTCGCCCGCGTTTACCTTTTGCCCGACGCGAATTGAGATGGCCGCAACCACTCCGGGCATCGGTGCGCCGATATGGGCGGGGTTGCCCTCGGTCGCCTTTGGGCGTGCGGCGGTGGCCGATCTGACGGCGCGGTCGGGAACGCGGATCACGCGCGGCTGGCCGTTCAACTCAAAGAATACCCGTGCTTCGCCATCGTCGGTGGTATCGCCAATCGCTTGCAGTCGCACCTCAAGCGTTTTGCCGGGGTCGATCTCGGCGCTGATCTCTTCCCCGGCCACCATCCCGTAAAAGAACGTCCCGGTGGGCAGGGTGCGCACCGGCCCATAGACGCGGTGGCGGCCCATGTAATCCAGAAACACCTTTGGATACATCAGATAGCCGGCAAGATCCTCGTCATCGACGGCAAGGCCATTCAACGCCGCCGACAGCGTCGCGCGCTCTGCCTCCAGGTCAACCGGGGCCATGCCTGCGCCGGGGCGAGTCGTGATTGGCTTCTCGCCCTTCAGCACCTTGGCGCTGATGCCCTCGGGCCAGCCGCCCGGCGGTTGACCAAGGTTGCCGTGCAGCATGTCGATAACGGAATCGGGGAAGGCCAGATCGACGTCCGGGTCTTCGACCTGGGCGCGCGTCAGCCCCTGCGAGACCATCATCAGCGCCATATCCCCCACGACTTTCGATGAGGGCGTAACCTTGACGATATCGCCGAACATCTGGTTGGCGTCGGCATAGGCCTGCGCCACCTCTTGCCAGCGGGCCTCAAGACCCAGGCTGCGGGCCTGCGCCTTCAGATTGGTGAACTGCCCCCCCGGCATTTCATGCAGCCAGACCTCGGAGGCGGGGGCCTCAAGCCCGGATTCAAAGGCGCGGTACTGATCGCGCACGCCTTCCCAGTAATTCGAGATCTGCCGGATCGCCGCAATATCAAGGCCGGTGTCGCGGTCCGTGTGGCGCAGCGCCTCGACGATCGAGCCAAGGCAGGGCTGCGAGGTGCCCCCCGAAAACGCATCCATCGCGGCGTCAACCGCATCCACCCCCGCCTCGGCGGCGGCCAGCACCGTGGCCCCGGCAATGCCGCCGGTGTCGTGGGTGTGAAAGTGGATCGGCAGGCCGACCTCGTCTTTCAGCGCGCGGATCAGCACGCGTGCCGCGGCGGGTTTCAGAAGGCCGGCCATGTCCTTCAGGCCCAGAATATGCGCGCCCGCCGCCTTTAGATCGCGGCCCATGGTGACGTAATAGTTCAGATCATATTTGGCGCGGTTCGGGTCCAGAATATCGCCGGTATAGCAGATCGTGCCTTCGCAGACCTTTTCCGCCTCAAGCACCGCATCCATTGCCACGCGCATGTTTTCGACCCAGTTCAGGCTGTCGAACACGCGAAACACATCGACCCCGGTCTTGGCCGCGCGGGCGACAAAGAACTGCACCACATTGTCAGGGTAATTGGTGTAGCCAACCCCGTTCGAGGCCCGCAAAAGCATCTGCGTCATCACATTGGGCAGCCGTTCGCGGATGTCGCGCAGGCGCTGCCAGGGGCATTCCTGCAAGAATCGGTAGGCCACATCAAAGGTCGCGCCGCCCCAGCACTCGATGCTGAATAGATCGGGCAGGTTGGCGGCATAGGCCGGTGCGACCCGTATCATGTCGATTGACCGCATCCGCGTGGCCAGAAGCGACTGGTGGCCATCGCGCATAGTGGTGTCGGTGATCAGGAGTTTGGTCTGTGCCGCCATCCAGTCGGCCACGGCCTGAGGGCCTTTTGTCTGCAACAGGGTCCGTGTGCCGGGGGCGGGCGTGGCCCTTGGGGCTGGCGGTTTCGGGGTGCGCGCCTCGGCGGGCGGTTTGGCGCGGCCGGCGGTTTCGGGATGCCCGTTGACGGTGATGTCGGCGATATAGGTCAGGATCTTGGTCGCCCGGTCGCGGCGCTTTTTGAAGGTGAACAGATCAGGCGTCGTGTCAATGAATTTGGTGGTGTAGGTATTGTCCAGAAACGTCGGATGTTTCAGCAGATTTTCCACAAAGGCGATATTGGTGGACACGCCGCGTATCCGAAATTCGCGCAAGGCCCGGTCCATCCGTGCGATGGCCTGGGTAGGTGTTTGCGCCCAGGCTGTGACCTTGACCAACAGGCTGTCGTAATAGCGCGTGATCACCCCGCCCGAATAGGCCGTGCCGCCATCCAGACGGATCCCCATGCCGGTGGCCGAACGGTAGGCGGTGATCCGGCCATAGTCGGGGATGAAATTGTTCTGCGGGTCTTCGGTCGTTACCCGACATTGCAGCGCGTGACCCGAAAGGGTGATGTCTTCTTGCCGTGCGGCGCCGGTTGCCTCGGCCAATGTGGCGCCTTCGGCAATCTTGATCTGGCTTTGCACGATGTCGATGCCGGTGACTTCTTCGGTCACGGTATGTTCGACCTGAACGCGCGGGTTCACCTCGATAAAGTAAAACTGCTGGTTATCCATATCCATCAAAAACTCGACCGTGCCGGCGTTTTGATAGCCCACCGCACGGCCGATTTTCAGCGCCAGCGCGCAAACCTCGGCGCGCTGATCGTCGCTGAGGTAGGGGGCAGGGGCGCGTTCGACGACCTTTTGGTTGCGCCGCTGCACGGTGCAGTCGCGCTCATAGAGGTGGTAAAGGTTCCCATGCGTGTCGCCCAGAAGTTGCACCTCGACGTGGCGCGCGCGCAGGATCATCTTTTCCAGATACCCCTCGCCGTTGCCAAAGGCGGCCTCGGCCTCGCGCCGGCCTTCGCGGATCTTTTCGGCCAGCTCATCGGGGCCATGGATCGGCCGCATCCCCCGCCCGCCACCGCCCCAGGATGCCTTGAGCATCAGCGGATAGCCTACCGCCGCCGCCTGTTCGCGGATCAGATCGAAATCCTCGGCCAGCACATCGGTTGCCGGGATCACCGGCACCCCAGCCTTGATTGCCACCTGCCGGGCGCTGGCCTTGTCGCCCAAGGCGCGCATCGTATCGGCGCGCGGGCCGATGAAGGTGATACCCGCAGCCGCGCAGGCCTCGACAAAATCGGGGTTTTCCGACAGCAGCCCATAGCCCGGATGAATTGCATCCGCGCCGCTTTCCTTTGCCACACGGATGATTTCTTCGATGCACAGATAGGCGCCCACCGGCGACAGGCCCGCGCCGATGCGGTAGGCCTCGTCCGCCTTGAAACGGTGTAGCGACAGCTTGTCTTCCTCGGCGTAGACGGCAACGGTTTTTTTGCCCAGCTCATTGGCGGCGCGCAGCACCCGGATGGCGATTTCGCCGCGGTTGGCGATCAGAATTTTGGAAAACATCTTGCGCTGCCCTTATGAGTTGACGATTGGGACGAACCTTAGGGACGCTGCGTTGCAGCGCAAGTTGTTTTCGCGCGGGGGTAACGAATCTGCACCGCAAGAAGCCGCGCTGCCCTAGCAGGCTTGACAGGCACCGCGCCGCACAGCATCCAAGGCGGATGATCGACTTTCGCCCCGTCGGATATGTGATTGGCCTTTTGGTTGCGGTCCTTGGGCTGGCGATGTTGATCCCTATGGCTGTTGATGCGCACGCGGGGGATCCGCATTGGCGCGCGTTTTTGGAAGCGTCTTTCATTACCGTTGTTTCCGGCGGCCTTTTGGCAATGGCTTCGCAAAATGCCCTACGCAAGACGTTGAGTTTGCAGCAAAGTTTTTTGCTGACCTCAGGGGTTTGGCTGACGCTGCCGTTCTTTGGGTCGCTGCCCTTCGTGATTGGTGCGCCGGGTGCCAGTTTTACCGACGCCTATTTTGAGGCGATGTCGGGAATGACCACGACCGGCACGACCGTTTTTCTGCGTATTGATGATTTGCCGCTGGGCACCAACCTGTGGCGCGGCATCCTGCAGTGGCTTGGCGGATTGGGGATTGTCATCGTGGCGATGATCTTTTTGCCGGTGATGAAGGTCGGCGGGATGCAGTATTTCCGCTCGGAGGGATTCGACACGCTGGGCAAGATCCTGCCCCGCGCGATGGATATTTCCACCGCGATGATCCGCATCTATGTGGGCCTGACGATGCTATGCGCTGCGGTCTATGCGGCGCTGGGAATGACGGCTTTTGATGCGGTCATGCATTCCCTGACCACCATGAGCACGGGCGGCTTTTCCAGTTATGACGCCAGTTTTGCGGTTTATCGGGGGGCACCGGAATATGCGTCCTCGCTGTTTATGGTGTTGGCGTCGCTGCCGTTCATCCGCTTTATCCAGTTGACGCAGGGCAATGTCGTGCCGCTTTGGCGCGATGTGCAGGTGCGGGCCTATCTGCGTTGGATCGGCTATGCGGTGGCGATCATCGTGGCCTACCGGATGCTGCGCCACGAGGCGGCGTTCTGGCCCACGCTGCGCGAGGTTACCTTTAACGTCATCACCATTTTTTCCGGCACCGGCTATTCGTCCGAGGACGTGACAACCTGGGGACATCTGGCGTTTGTGGTGTTGATCATCAGCGGGTTGATCGGCGGCTGCACCGCGTCAACCGGTTGTTCGGTAAAGGTATTTCGCTACCTGATCCTGTTTGAGGCGGTCAAGACCCAGATCCGCCGTCTTTATAGCCCGAACCGGGTGGAACTGGTGCGCCTTGACCATCGCCCTGTTGATACAGAGGTGGTCAATTCGGTCATGGCGTTCTTTACCATGTTCATTCTCAGTTTCGGGTTGCTGATCGTGGGCCTGTCGCTGACCGGGCTGGAAACCAAGACCGCGCTGACCGCTGCCTGGACGGCGATTGCGAACGTGGGGCCTGCCTGGGGGCCGGAAGTGTCGGGGAATGGCGCGGTGAACCAGTTTCCGGCTACGGCAAAATGGCTCATGATTGGCGGTATGTTTATTGGCCGGTTGGAGCTGTTGTCGGTTTTCGTGCTGCTGCTGCCGCGTTTTTGGCGTAACTGATAGGGCGGGCGGCGGGTTTGCTGGCAGGGGCGGTCGAGAGGCTGCCCAACTCAGTCACAATCCATAAAGCACAATAATGCGGCCTCGGGTGGCCGCAATGCCCGTTCTTCACCGCCCCAAGGCCATCAGTTCCAGCACGACACCTGAACCGTCATCCCCAACGCCTGGCGCGATAGATCTTCTACCGCGAGCGCGCCGCTTCCTTGCGCTGCCGCCAGCGTGAAGCCTCTTTCAGCCAGCATCGGCACCATTGCCGCCGATTGCAGTGCCACTGCCAGATCGGCAGGCAGGTGTTGGCCCCCGTCAGCCGTTTGCGGCATCAGCATGCCGATGACCGCACCGCTGGCATTGAACAACGGCCCCCCCACATCCCCCGCGCGCGCGCTCAGCGCCAACCGGGCCAAGCCCGGCTCTCCGGCAAGGCCGCGTAGATCCAGCAGTTTGCCAAAGGTCAGCACCGGGGCGCTTAGCGCCTCGGGGTAGGGGTAGCCCGCCACCGCAACTTCTGTATTCAGCCGGGTTGCGTCGGTCTGGAATTTGGCCACCGCCATTGGCGCCAGAATGTTGCGCGGGGTCAGCACGGCAATTTCCAGCGTGGGATCGGCCAGGGCCAGATCAAACTCGGTTCCGTCGACAGTAATGCGATTACAGGCGCTCAGACCCGCAGCCGCCGTCAGGACTGTGCCTTTGGCGTCCATGTAAAACCCCGACTGCGCCAAAACCGGTTTGCGCACATCAAGCCCTACCAACAGATCAGCGCGCGTTTCTGCCAGGGGTTGGCCCAGCGTATCATCAAGCGCGGTATCGCCCAGGCTTTTGAAACTGCCCTGCATCGCCTTCAGCACGCGTTCCATCCGCTTCGCGTCTTTCGCCGGGTAGATCAGGGTAAAGCCCTTGATCAATCCGCCGCGCAGCGTAACCTCGGTATGCGAGTGGATCCGGTCGTTCTGCCCGGTCAGCGTAAAGCCGTTGCGCGACCGTTCGCGCGCACCCTCCAGCGGCACGATTTCCAGCGTTTGCATCACATCATATAGGCCAAACAGCGTGTTCTGGTCCCCCTGCTGCGAAATCAGCAGCACCCGGACCCCAGAGCCGTCTTTTTCATTGTAATGCACGAAAGGCGGGTCGTAATGGTCAAACTTCACAAGACCCATCGGCATTTCGACCGCGATGGCCGCTTGGGCATCTTCAACCAGCGTCAGGCCAAGGGCGGCACGTTCGCCTTCATAGGCGGCAATCAGGTCGGCACGTTGGCGGCTGGCCAGAACGCCCGTGGGCTCATGGCCGTTCGCGGACTGCCAGGCGGCAATGCTGTTGCGGGTGCCAGGGCCAAAGGCGCCGTCGATACCTGCGGTGTAAAAGCCCTTCCACTGCAACGCGGTCTGGATCAACTCGCGTTCCGGGCGGGTCAAGGCGGCTTCTGCGGCGCGGGCCTCGGCCAGGGTTTCAACGGGTGCGGCCAGCCCCTCGGGGGTGGCTCTATCGGGGGTCGGCGTTGCGGTTGCGTCGGGCATCGTGGCCGGGTCAACGGTGACCTCGGGCTCGGGTTGCGGCTGCAATGCCGCGCCCACGGGCCAGAACTGCTGGCGGTAATTGCGCCCGTCCGACAGGTAGCTGTCGGAAGGGATCATCCGCTCGCCGCGCAGCACTTGCAGCTTTTGCGCGGCCACATCGTCTGAGAATGGGCCCAGCGTCACCGCATACCAGCCGGTCGACATCACAAAGCCGCTGATATCGGGCAGCGTTTCAGCCCAGGCACGGGCGCGCGCCTCGCCTTCGCGCAACGAGGGTTGCGCCTCGATCTGCACCCAGGCGTTCTGCGCCATTGCGCCGCCTGCGCAGACCGAAAAAACCGCGACCAGGATCGCCCGTGTCAACCAACTCATTCCCGAAACCCTTTTCCCTTTTGCGCCTTGCGCCTTGGGGCCGCAAACTAACAGGGTTCTTGGCGGCGTCACCCCAAAAAACCGTCCATTTGGGGCAATGCCCGCCTTTCGGGCAATTGACCCTTCGCCGCCCCTTGCCTAGGAAGGGGGCGCTTTCCTCATAGGTGCAAACATGACCCAGACCCCGCCACGTTCCTTTCAGGAAATCATCCTGCGACTGATGAGCTATTGGGCCGGCAAAGGCTGCGCGATCTTGCAACCCTATGACATGGAGGTGGGGGCGGGCACTTTTCACCCGGCAACGACCCTGCGCGCGCTGGGTCCGAACCCTTGGGCGGCGGCCTATGTGCAACCCTCGCGCCGCCCGACAGATGGGCGCTACGGTGAAAATCCGAACCGGTTGCAGCATTACTATCAGTATCAGGTGCTGATCAAACCCAGTCCCCCCGATTTGCAGGCGCTATATCTGGGTAGCCTTCAGGCCATCGGCATTGATCTGGCGCTGCATGACGTCCGCTTTGTCGAGGATGACTGGGAAAGCCCGACCCTGGGCGCGTGGGGCCTGGGCTGGGAGGTTTGGTGTGACGGTATGGAAGTGTCGCAGTTCACCTATTTTCAGCAGGTTGGGGGCCATGATTGCCACCCCGTCGCGGGCGAGTTGACCTACGGGCTGGAACGGCTGGCGATGTATGTGCTGGGTGTGGATCACGTCATGGACATGCCCTTCAACGACCCTGACGCGCCGATCCCGTTGAAATACGGCGATGTTTTTCGCCAGACGGAACAGGAATATTCGCGCTGGAACTTTGATCAGGCCGATACGGCGATGCTTTTGCAGCATTTCAAGGATGCCGAGGCGGAATGTGAACGCATCCTTGCAGCACCAGATACCGATGGGGCAGGGCGCCGCATCGTCATGGCGCATCCGGCCTATGACCAGTGCATCAAGGCCAGCCACCTCTTCAACCTTCTGGACGCGCGCGGTGTGATTTCGGTCACCGAACGGCAGGCCTATATTGGCCGGGTGCGCGCATTGGCTAAGGCCTGCGCCGATGCGTTCGTCACGACCAACGCGGGCGGGGCGGCGGCGTGAATGGCAAATACGTCGGGGGCTTCATCGTGCTGAGCGCGCTTTTGACCGGGGCGACGGTGTACTACCTTCAGGTATACGGCTTTTACAAAACCTTGCCCGCCGATGCGCCCGCCGCTGAAATCCGCCTGACCTCCATCACCACCGGCCAGCCGGAACCGATCCTGGCCGAGGCGTTTGAGGGGATTGACGCAGAAAGCTCTCCGCTGCGGTTTCGGGGATGCTTTACCACGCCCATGTCGCTGGCGCTGCTAAGCGAAACCTACACCGTCTATGATCAGGCCACGCCGCTGAACGCGCCCGGCTGGTTCACCTGTTTTGACGCCGCCCGGATCGGTCAGGATCTGGAAACCGGCGCCGCCCTTGCCTTTTTGTCCGAACATGAGGTCCATCCGGGCGTTGACCGGATTGTAGCCGTCTACCCCGATGGCCGCGCCTTTGCCTGGCATCAGCTGAACGAGAATGCGGAGAAATAAATGCCCGATCTTCTGATTGAACTGTTCTCGGAAGAGATCCCCGCGCGGATGCAGGCGCGGGCACGCGACGACCTGAAAAAGTTGATAACCGACGGTCTGGTTACCGCCGGGCTGACCTATGCCTCGGCGGGCGCGTTTTCCACCCCCCGCCGCCTTGTGCTGACGGTCGAGGGGCTGACCGCCCAAAGCCCAACCCAGCGCGAAGAACGCAAAGGCCCCAGTGCCAGCGCCCCCGATGCCGCGATCAACGGGTTCTTGCGCTCAACCGGGCTGACGCGCGATCAGTTGCAATTACGCGATGACAAGAAAGGTCAGGTGCTGTTTGCGGTAATTGAACGCCCGGGCCGCCCTGCCGCGCAGATTGTGGCCGAGGTGCTGGAAAGCGCCATCCGCAATTTTCCCTGGCCAAAGTCGATGCGCTGGGGGGCTGGGACTTTGCGTTGGGTGCGGCCGCTGCACAGCATCCTATGCCTGCTGACCGATGAGGCGGGGGCCGAGGTCGTGCCCCTGACCATTGACGGGATCACTGCCGCAAACACCTCGCAAGGCCACCGTTTCATGGCGCCGGGCCCGATCTTCGTGACCGGGTTTGATGATTACCGCGCCAAACTCAAACACGCCTATGTCTTGCTCGACAGTGCCGAACGCGAAGCCATGATCTGGCATGACGCGCAAAATCTGGCCTTTGCACGCGGACTTGAACTGGTTGAAGACAAGGCGCTTTTGTCCGAGGTCGCCGGGCTCGTGGAATGGCCCGTGGTGCTGATGGGCGCGATTGATGACGCCTTTCTCGCGCTTCCGCCCGAGGTGCTGCAAACCAGCATGCGCGAGCACCAGAAATTCTTTTCGGTGAAACACGCGAAAACTGGCCAGATCGAGGGGTTTGTTACCGTCGCCAACCGCGAAACCGCCGACAATGGTGCCACTATTCTTGCGGGCAATCAAAAGGTGCTCTCAGCCCGCCTGTCGGACGCCAGATTCTTTTGGGAAAATGATCTGCGTCTGGTCAAATCCGAAGGGCTGGAAGGGATGGGCGCGGGGCTGGCCCAGGTGACATTCCACAACAAACTCGGCTCACAGGCCGACCGCGTGGGCCGGATCGCCGCGCTGGTACGCGAAATCGCCCCCCTTGTCGGCGCCCCCCCCGACCTTGCCGCCGAGGCCGCCCGCGTCGCCAAGGCGGACCTGCAATCCGCGATGGTCGGTGAATTTCCGGAACTGCAAGGCACGATGGGCGGCTACTATGCCCGCGCCGCCGGCCTGCCCGGCGCGGTGGCGAACGCCTGCAAGGCGCATTACTCGCCGCTGGGCCCATCCGACGACGTGCCGACCGAGCCTGTCAGCGTCGCCGTGGCGCTGGCCGACAAGCTCGACACCCTGACCGGGTTCTGGGCGATTGACGAGAAACCGACGGGTAGCAAGGACCCCTTCGCGCTGCGCAGGGCGGCGCTGGGGGTTATTCGGTTGGTGTTGGGGAATGGGGTGCGCTTGCACCTCAATGACGTTTTCAAAGAGGCCGACGATCTTTTTCCTGAGGAAATCAAATCTGGCGAACTCGTCGCGGAAGACGCTGAACCTTACGCGCATAGTCTCCTCACTTTCTTCCACGACCGCCTCAAGGTTCACCTTCGGGACCAAGGCATCCGCCATGACGTCATCGACGCCTGCCTTGCCATGCCCGGCAACGACGACCTCACGCTTTTGGTGAAACGGGCCGAGGCACTTGCAGCCTTTCTGAAAACCGATGACGGCGAGAACCTGATCCAGGGCTTCAAACGTGCCAACAACATCCTGACCCAGGCCGAGGCCAAGGACGGCGTCGAATACAGCTATGGCGCCGATCCAAAATTTACCGAAAACACCGAAGAACGTGCGCTGTTTGCGGCCCTCGACGCCGCCGAGGCCGCGATTGCCCCTGCGATGGCATCCGAGGGTTTCGCCGCTGCCATGGCTGCCATGGCCTCCCTGCGCGCGCCCATCGACGCCTTTTTCACCGCCGTGCAGGTCAATTCCGACAACCCAGTCGTGCGCCGCAACCGCCTGAACCTTCTCAGCCGGATCCGTCAAATCTGCTTGACCGTGGCCGACCTCAACCGCATCGAGGGCTGACCCCGCGGCTTTTCGTTGGCGCAAATACTCCCGCCGGAGGCGTCTTGCCCCTGCAATGGGCGCGCCTTTGGGCGCGGGATGGCACAACAACGCTGAATGCAGCCCTTGCGGCGAATCGCTTTCGCCTTATGCTGCGGGCGACAACAGGATTCGCTGCAATGCAGAAATATGCCGACTTCGTCGAATTTACCGATGTAACCCCTTCCGCGGCGCTTAGTGTGGCGCGGCATGGCTGGCGTGCAAAATGTCTTCAGCGCCTGATCCGGCTTGATCTGCCGGTGCCCCGTACCGTGGCTCTTCCCGCTGACACCGTGCGCGCGATTGCGGCAGGCCAGTTGCCCGACACAGAAAAACTTGTAGCGGTTTTCGGGAATGACCTTCTGGTTTCGGTGCGCAGCAGCCCCGAAAATCCTGATTGGGGTGGTCCGGGCACGGTGCTGAACGTCGGCATGAACTCGGATCGCCACGCGGCCCTGACCGCCAGCCACGGGGCCGAGGCGGCAGATGCGCTTTACCTTGGTTTCGTGCAAAGCTTTGCCACCCATGTCGCGCGGCTTGATCCTGATATGTTCATGGCCCCAACCGGGCCGACTGCGCTGGCCACTGCCCTTGCGGCGTACGAATCCGAAACTGACACGCCTTTCCCCCAGGACCCCGCGCGGCAACTGTCCGATGTGCTGCGCTCGATGGCGCGCGCGTGGGAAGGAACGACGGCGCGGCTGTTGCGTCAGGCCAAGGGCGCCCCTGCCGAGGCCGCATTGGGGCTGGTGGTGCAAAGCATGGCGCTGGGCATCGGGCCGGGGCTGTCGGGATCGGGAACCATGCAGTTCGTCGACAGCATTACCGGCGCGGCCCAGATTACCGGGCGCTTTCGCGGCCAAAGTCAGGGGCGCCGGGCTGCGATTGCCACGCTTTATCTGACCAAGGACGCGCGCGGCACCTCGCTGGAAGAGACCTCCCCCGAGGTTTTTGCCGAACTCGTGGCCTATGGCGCCGCCTGCCGTAAAAAACTGCGCGATGAGATGCAGTTGGAATTCACCATCGAAAGCGGCCGCATTTCCGTTATTGATGCGGCGCGGGTGCAGCGGTCCAGTCGGGCGGCGGTAAAAATCGCGGTGGCCCTGGCCAAGGACGGTATCATCAGCCGGGCAGACGCGCTGCTTCGGGTTGAACCGCGCGCCTTGTCGGAATTGCTGCACTATCAGGTTGACCCGCGCAGCAAACGTGACCGGGTTGCCCATGGTATCGCGGTCAGTCCAGGCGCGGCGACCGGACGGATCGTTTTTACCGCCGCCGCAGCCCAGGCCAGCGCGGCCCGGGATGAGGCCTGTATTTTGGTGCGCCGCGAAACCGCCCCCGAAGACATTCGCGGTATGCACGCCGCCGTTGCAGTGCTGACCGAACGCGGCGGTGTCACCAGCCACGCTGCGGTGATTGCGCGTGGCTTGGGGCTGCCCTGTATCGTTGGGGCGTCGGACATCCGGTTGAACGCGCGTGATCGTAGCCTGACGCTGGCGGACGGGCGCCTTTTGCGCGAAGGCGATGTGATTACCGTTGACGGCTCTAACGGCGAGGTGCTTTTAGGGGCTGCGCAGATGCTGGAACCGGCGCTGGATGATGGGTTTCGCACCCTGCTACGCTGGGCCGACAATGTTCGCGATATCGGTATCCGCGCGAATGCGGACACCCCTGACGACGCCCGCACCGCCCGTATGTTTGATGCCGAGGGCATCGGCCTTTGTCGCACCGAACACATGTTTTTTGACGAAGATCGCCTGACCGTAATGCGCGAGATGATCTTTGCCGACACAAGCGCCGATCGAAGGGTGGCTCTTGAGCGCCTTTTGCCCATGCAGCGCGCTGATTTCACGGCTCTTTTTGGCATCATGGCGGGCTTGCCCGTCTGTATTCGGTTGTTTGATCCGCCACTACACGAATTTCTGCCCCATGACCGCGAAGGCATGCGCGAACTGGCCGAGGCGTTGGATCGCCCCTTGTCGGATGTGACGCGCCGGGTCGAGGCCTTGAGCGAATTCAACCCGATGCTGGGCATGCGGGGGGTGCGGTTGGGGATCACCATCCCCGAAATTTATGAAATGCAGGCCCGGGCGATTTTCGAGGCGACGGTTGAGGCCAGCAAATCGGGGGATCCGGTCGTTCCCGAGATCATGATCCCCCTGGTCAGCGCGCAGCGCGAGGTCGAGCTGGTCAAATCGCATATCGATGCCGTTGCGGCGGCTGTCAAAACCGAAATGGGGGCCGAATTCACCTACCGCCTCGGGGTGATGGTCGAGACGCCGCGGGCCGCGCTTCGCGCCGGAGAGATTGCCAGGCACACGGATTTTCTATCATTTGGAACCAATGACTTGACCCAAATGACCTATGGGCTTTCGCGCGATGACGCGGGGCGTTTCATGGGCTCTTATGTGTCTCAGGGCGTATACGCCGAAGACCCTTTTCATATTCTGGATGTTGAAGGTGTGGGCGAGCTGTTGCTGATCGGGGCCTCGCGCGGGCGCGAAACCCGCCCCAAAATGACGATTTCGGTTTGTGGGGAACACGGCGGCAACCCCGAATCAATCGCATTTTGCCGGGCCGCAGGGTTTGATTATGTCTCTTGTTCACCGTTTCGGGTGCCGGTGGCGCGGCTGGCGGCGGCACATTTCGCCCTGTTGGACCCAAAGGGCCGCGACCGGGATTGATCGCCCGTCTGGTGGCAGTGGGGCCATGTATATATGGTGTATTCTGGCTTTTGCCGGGCGTTCGTTACCGCTAGGATGCGCTTTTTGTACGAATCGGTTCGGCAGAATCCTGCCGTTTTTCGGGCCGAAACCGTGATATTTTTATCACACTGGTGGACTCGGCGGCACTTTTTCGGGTAATGCGCCACGGTCGCAGCGTTTGTTGCGGCGATGTCCTTACTGGAAAGAGAACATGTCAGTGCTGAAAAGCTGGGCAGGCGGCGCGATCGTGCTTCTGGCCCTCGCCGGAGGCTTGCGTGCCGAAGTCACGGTAAGCCAGTCCAACAACCCTGTCGCCGCTGTCGACACGGGGCTTGTGGCCCTTCTGGGCCAGGAACGCGCGGGTCTTGAGGCCATACCCGCAGGTCGCTTGGCCGCGATCACCACGGTGAAGAATAAGCCCGCCAAAGGCAAGGCTGCATCCCCCCTGACGCTTAGCCGCGAGTGGCTGGCAAGTCAGCCTGCCGCAACCGGCGATGAGCAATTTCAATGCCTCGCCAATGCGCTTTACTTTGAGGCGCGGGGCGAAAGCATTGCCGGACAGGCCGCCGTGGCCGAAGTAATCCTGAACCGGGTCGACGATGCGTCCTATCCCGGTTCGGTTTGTGGTGTTGTAAATCAGGGCAATTCACGCGGCTGCCAGTTTTCCTTTGTCTGCGATGGCCGCGCCGATCGCGTCAACGACACGGCAACCTACGCCCGTGTGGCCAAGATTGCCCGCGTAATGCTGGATGGCGCGTCGCGCGATCTGACGGATGGGGCGACGCATTTTCATACGCCGGCGGTGCGTCCTGCCTGGTCGCATCGTTTCACACGCACAGCGCAGATCGGATCGCATATCTTTTACCGCTCTCCGATGCGCACCGCGTCAAACTGACTTATACCGGGCGGCATAAGAATAATCGCAGATGGGGGCTGGCTGTTGCCGGCCCCTTCTCTATGATCCGCGCAAAACCAGCGGGGCCCCGATGACCAGTGATATTTCCCTTGCCTTTGCCCATCCCGAGGAACGTGCCGAGGCGTCGGCGGGGGCTGACCCGCGGGACCGGATCAGTCTGCGCGACCATGTGGCGCTGGCCGATATCGGGGCTTTTCAGCAAGAGCGGGGCCAGACGCAGCGGCTACGCTTCAACATCGTGGTCGAGGTGCGTCCCGTGCCCACGCCGCTGGAGGATGATGTTGATCGGATCCTGTCGTATGACCGCCTGACCGAAGCCATCGCATACGAGCTTGCGGCGGAACGGTTGAACCTGCTTGAAACACTGGCCGCGCGGGTGGCAGAGCGGATATTGGCGGCACCGCAGGCAATGCGGGTGTTTGTGCGTATTGAAAAGCTGGACCGGGGGCCGGGGGCGCTGGGGGTCGAGATTGTGCGGTCGCGCGCCGCTGACCCGGTGCAGACCGTGGGCGACGATGGGGCCGAGGCGGCGTTGCATCCGGTCGTGGTGTTCTTGTCGAATGCCGCGATTTGCGGCGCGGATCTGACCGCGCGGCTGGATGCGCTTGAGGCCAGCGGTCTGCCGGTAATCCTGACCGTTGGCCTGCCCGAGGGGGCGGTGCCGCAGACCGGCCACCGCCCGACGCAACGCCGGATCGACCTTCTGGCAATCGAGCAGAACGCCTGGGTGCTGGCCGCGCGCGATCCGCGCTGCGTGGTGGTGGCAACCCGGACCGAAATTGACTGGGCGATGCGGCACCAGAAGATGATCGTCTGGGCACCGTCCAAGATCGTGCTGGATGCGGTCGACGGGCCAACGGCCGCCGCATCGAACGCGGTGGCGCTGGCGCTGTGGCTGGCCGAACAGATGGCCGCAACCCGGCTTGAGCTTCACGGGGATGTTTCAGCCCCGGCAGGAAGCCGCGTGCCGATCAACCGGGTCGGGCGCTGAGCCTTGCCAAGCCGCCCGCAATCGGGTGAAACGCGGCGCATGGATAAACTCTATTACCGCCCAATCGTTCAAACCGACGCGCTGCGCCCGAAAGACGCGCGGGTGCTGGCGGGGGGCTGGGGATGGTTTGCCTCGGTCGAGGTGCTGAGCCGCGCCGGATCGCGGGGCGAAATGGCGGCGCACGATCTTCCCGCGCCCATTGCGGCCAGGCTGACCGCGCCGCGCGCGCCCTTGGCGGGGCTGGTGTTTGATCGCCCGCGGATCATGGGCATCCTTAACGTGACGCCGGACAGCTTTTCGGATGGCGGTCGGTTCAACACGCCTCAGCGCGCACTGGCACAGGCCATGGCGATGGCGGCGGCGGGCGCTGACGTTCTGGATATCGGCGGCGAATCCACCCGTCCCGGTGCCGCCTTTGTTGCGGATGCCGATGAGATCGCGCGCACAGCACCTGTCATTTCGGCGTTGCGGGCGGGGGGCTTTACGGGCGCAATCTCGGTTGACACGCGCAAGGCCGCGGTGGCGCGGGCCGCGCTGGCGGCGGGGGCGGATCTGGTCAATGATGTGTCGGCACTGGGCCATGATGCGAGGATGGCCACTCTGATCGCGCAAAGCGGCGCGCCTGTCTGCCTGATGCACGCGCAAGGCACGCCGCAGACCATGCAGTTAGCGCCCCGTTATGACAATGTGCTGCTGGATGTATATGACTACCTTGAGGCGCGGCTGACGCTGGCCGAGACAGCGGGGATTGTCCGCAACCGGATTCTTGTTGACCCCGGCATCGGCTTTGGCAAAACCGAGGCGCATAACCTGACACTGCTGCGGGGCCTGAGCCTGTTTCACGGTCTGGGTTGCGCGGTTTTGCTGGGCGTATCGCGCAAACGCTTTATCGGCAGTATCGGTGGTGCCGAGGTGGCCGAGGACCGCGCCCCCGGCACCTTGGCGCTGACGCTGGCGGGGCTGTCGCAGGGGGTGCAGATGCACCGGGTTCATGATGTGGCCGAGGTCGCCCAAGGGGTGCGCCTGTGGCAGGCGGTAACGATAGGAGACAGGGTATGACGCGCAAGCTTTTTGGCACCGATGGGGTGCGGGGCCAAGCCAACAGCTGGCCGATGACGGCAGAAATGGCACTGAAACTCGGGGCTGCCGCCGGCCGTTATTTCCGCCGTGACGGGCGCAATGCCCACCGCGTGGTGATTGGCAAGGATACGCGGCTGTCAGGCTATATGCTGGAAAACGCGCTGACTGCGGGCCTGACCAGCACCGGGATGAACGTTTTGTTGCTGGGCCCGGTGCCAACCCCTGCGGTCGGATTCCTGACCCGCAGCATGCGCGCCGACATCGGCATCATGATTTCGGCCAGCCATAATCCGGCCGAGGACAACGGTATCAAGTTTTTCGGACCTGACGGGTTCAAACTCTCGGATGAGGCCGAGGCCGAAATCGAACAGATCGTCGGCTCTGCGATCACCCCCGCCCAGCCGCAAAACATTGGCCGCGCCAAGCGGATTGATGACGGCTTGGGCCGCTATATCGAATACGCCAAGACCACGTTTCCCAGAAGGGGGCAGTTGGCAGGGCTGAAAGTCGTGGTTGACTGCGCCAATGGTGCCGCCTACCGCGCCGCCCCCGAAGTACTGTGGGAATTGGGCGCCGAGGTGATACCGGTCGGCGTGGCGCCAAACGGCCACAATATCAACGACCGCTGCGGATCGACCCATACCGACACCGCCGCCGAGGCGGTGGTCGCGCACGGTGCCGATCTGGGCATCAGTCTTGATGGCGACGCTGACCGGGTGATGATCCTCGATGAAACCGGGCGCGTGGCGGACGGCGACCAGATCATGGCGCTGCTGGCTGCCCGTTGGGCCGACGCGGGGCAGTTGCGCGGCGGGGCATTGGTGGCAACCGTGATGTCCAACCTTGGGCTGGAGCGGTTTTTAGAGGGGCGGGGCCTGCGTCTTGAACGCACAAAGGTGGGAGATCGCTATGTGGTTGAACGGATGCGCGCGGGCGGCTTCAACCTTGGCGGCGAGCAATCGGGCCATATCGTGATGACCGATTACGCCACGACCGGGGATGGATTGATCGCCGGGCTACAGTTTTTGGCCGCAATGGTTGAGACGGGCGAGCGCGCCAGCGACCTCGTGCGCCAATTCGAGACGGTGCCGCAAATGCTGACAAACGTCCGTTACGCCGCCGGGCAAGAACCGCTGAGCGCAGCGTCGGTGCAGGCGGCAATTGCCGATGCCGAGGCCCGTTTGCAGGGTAAGGGGCGGTTGTTGATCCGAAAATCGGGGACCGAGCCCCTAATTCGTGTCATGGCTGAATGTGAGGATGACGCGATTTTGGGCGATGTCGTGGGCGGCATCGTAGCCGCATTGTCGGCGTGAAGTATGGCGCGGGTTTCCTTGACCAGGGTGCCCGTGCTTTATTGCCGCGTATTTAGGGCGGTGCGCGGTATAATCACAGGGTGGATCCATGCGGTGTATTTATGTGACGGGGACGGCAGGTTTTATCGGATTTCACCTGGCTGAGCGGTTGCTGGCAGAGGGCTTTCGGGTGCATGGTTTTGATGGCATGACGCCATATTATGATGTGGATCTGAAACGAAACCGTCATGCAATCCTGCGTCGCCATCCGAATTTTTCCGCAACAGAGGCCATGCTGGAAGATGAGGCCGTTTTGATGGCCGATATAGCCGATGTCGGGCCAGAGATGATTGTGCATCTCGCGGCACAGGCGGGGGTTCGCTATAGTCTTGAGGCGCCGCGAAGCTACCTGTCGGCCAATATCGACGGCACTTTCAACGTTATGGAGGCGGCCCGGATAGCCAAGGTAAAGCATCTGCTGATTGCATCGACCTCGTCGGTATATGGCGCCAACACCCAGATGCCCTACCGCGAAATCGACAAGGCCGACAGCCAGGTATCGCTATATGCTGCCACCAAGAAAGCGTCTGAGGCGATGAGCCATGCCTACGCTGATCTGCACGCCATCCCCACCACCTGTTTTCGCTTCTTTACGGTTTACGGCCCATGGGGGCGGCCCGACATGGCGCCGATCAAGTTTACCCGTGCGATACTCGCCGGCGAGCCGATTGATGTTTACGGCCACGGCCAGATGTTTCGTGATTTCACCTATGTCACCGATCTGGTGCGCGGGATCCGGCTGTTGCTGGATCAGGTGCCCGAACGCGGCAAGCCGGTGTCCGAGGCCGACAGCCTGTCACCCGTGGCACCCTGGCGGGTGGTCAATATCGGCAATGGTGAAAAGGTGGCGCTGGGTGATTTCATCGCTGCGATCGAAGAGGCGTGCGGTGTCACCGCCATACGCAACTATATGGAAATGCAAAAGGGCGATGTGCGCGCAACCTGGGCTGACAACCGCCTTTTACAGCAGTTGACCGGGTACCGGCCGCAAACGGCGCTGCGCACGGGCATCGCGCAATTTGTGACATGGTATCGAAGCTATTACGGAATTTGAACGCAAGCCCTTGACGGGTTCGGAAGCCTCGCTTAGGAACGCGGGCGAATGGCGAGGTAGCTCAGCTGGTTAGAGCACGCGACTCATAATCGCGGGGTCGGGGGTTCAAGTCCCCCCCTCGCCACCATTCTTTCATCTTGCGCAATGCATTGAAAGCCATCGCTTCTTGTGGGTTTTCAAGGCTGTTTCCGTGACCGGTTCAATCCTTCAAAAGGGTGGTCAGGCCGTCGATTTGCGCCGCGCCCGCGTCGCTGACCACGGCTTCAAGCGCGCGGTAATGGGCCAGCACCTGCGCGCCCGCTTCGGTCAGGCGCGCGCCGCCGCCTTGCGGGCCACCTCTGGTGCTGTCGATCAGCGGGTCGCGGAAGGCGGCGTTCATCGCTTCGACCAGCATCCAGGCGCGTTTATAGCTCATCTTCATCTTTCGACCCGCCGCCGAGATCGAGCCTTCTGCCGCGATCGCCTCCAGCAGGTCGGCCTTGCCGGGGCCGAACATGAAGTCTTCTCCGAAATAAAGCCGCAGGCGCAGGCGTGTCAGATCCATCTGGCTCTCCTTGGGTTGGCTGCATGATGCGGCCCAAGGCGGCGGGGCGCAAGATGCCTGCGGGTGCCGGGTTGGCATTTGCGGTCATGTCCGGTATTGGGCGGGCCTCATCAGGACCCTGGCGCACGCGCTTTGGGTGGCTCTTCCGGCCGCCGATCCGCCGGATAATTTATTGGTAGCCCCAGGGCGCAAACGCGCGCCGGGCCGGACAACAGGACTTTCATGATCTCAATCGACACCTACCGCGCCGAGTGGTTCGGCAATATCCGGGGCGACATCCTGTCGGGGCTGGTGGTGGCCCTCGCGCTGATTCCCGAAGCGATTGCCTTTTCGATCATTGCGGGGGTGGACCCGAAAGTAGGGCTTTACGCCAGCTTCTCGATCGCGGTGATTACCGCCTTTGCGGGGGGTCGTCCGGGGATGATTTCGGCGGCGACGGCGGCGACGGCGGTGCTGATGGGAAGCCTTGTGAAGGCGCATGGGCTGGATTACCTGCTGGCGGCTACGGTCATGGCGGGACTGTTGCAGATGGGCGCGGGGGCGCTGCGGTTGGGCCGGGTCATGCGGTTTGTGTCCAAATCGGTGATGACGGGGTTTGTGAACGCGCTGGCGATCTTGATTTTCATGGCGCAACTGCCGGAACTGGACCCGGCGCGGGTGGGCGCGCTGACCTATGCGCTGGTCGCCGCTGCGCTGGCGATCATCTATCTGCTGCCTCGGCTGACCACCGCAGTACCCTCGCCGTTGGTTACTATCGTGGTGCTGACGGCGCTGACGCTGGCCTTTGGCTGGGATGTGCGCACGGTGGGCGATATGGGCGATTTGCCTGATGCTTTCCCCAGTTTTCTGATACCCGATGTGCCGCTGACATTCGAGACATTGACGATCATCCTGCCCTATTCCATCGCGGTCGCGGTGGTCGGGCTGTTGGAAAGCCTGATGACGCAGCAGATTGTCGATGATCTGACCGACACCACGTCCAACCGGACGATGGAATGTGTGGGGCAGGGACTGGCCAATGCGGCGACCGGGTTTATCGGTGGCATGGCCGGTTGTGCGATGATCGGTCAGTCGATGATCAACGTGAAATCCGGCGGGCGGGGGCGGCTTTCAACCTTTATGGCGGGGGTGATGCTGTTGTTCCTGATCGTGGTTCTGGGCGATTGGGTGGGTCAGATACCCATGGCGGCGCTGGTAGCGATCATGATCATGGTTTCGATCGGGACGTTCAGCTGGTCGTCGATCAAGCATCTGCGCACGCATCCGAAATCGTCTTCGGTGGTGATGCTGGCGACGGTGGCTTTCGTGGTCTTTACCCATAACCTGGCGATTGGCGTGCTGGTCGGGGTGCTTTTGTCGGGGATCTTCTTTGCGGGCAAGATCGCGCAGCTGTTCCGAGTGCACTCCACCCTGTCTGCCGATGGCCGTGAACGGGTCTATGTGGTCGAAGGGCAGCTTTTCTACGCCAGCGTCGAAGATTTCATGGCCGCCTTCGATTTCCGCGAGGCGTTGGAGCGGGTAACGATTGACGTATCGGCCGCCCATATCTGGGATATTTCTTCGGTGGCCGCGCTGGATATGGCGGTGCTGAAATTTCGCCGCGAAGGGGCCGAGGTGCAGATCGTCGGCATGAACGCGGCCTCTGAAACCATTGTTGACCGGCTGGCGCTGCATGACAAACCCGGCGGCATGGACCCATTGGGCACGCATTGAGGAGAGACGGATGAGTGACAAGATCATCGCGCTGGTGGATGGCTCGATCTATTCACATTCGGTTTGTGACCATGCGGCTTGGGTCGCCACGCGCGCCGGGGCGCCGGTAGAGGTTATGCATGTGCTGGCCCGCCCCGAGGGTGTTGCGGGGGCGGATCTGTCGGGTTCGATCAGGCTGGGCGCACGCACCGCCCTTTTGCAGGAACTGGCCTCGCTGGATGAAAAGCGCGCCAAGCTGATGCAACACCATGGCCGCGCCCTGTTGGATGACGCGAAAGCGCGGGTCGAGGCGGCGGGTGTGCGCGACGTTTCCACAAGGCTGCGCCACGGTGACATCGTTGAGGCGGTGGCCACGCAAGAGGCCGGGGCCGCAATGATCGTGATCGGCAAACGCGGCGAGGCTGCGGATTTTGCCAAGGGGCATCTGGGCTCGAATCTGGAGCGGATCGTGCGCGCCAGCCATAAACCGGTGCTGGTAGCCTCGCGCGCGTTTCGGGCGGTGGGCACGGTGCTGGTGGCCTGCGACGGGGGGGCTTCGTCAACGAAGGCGGTGGCGCATGTGGCGCAAAGCCCGGTCTATGCCGGGCTGTCGGTGACGCTGGTCTGGGTTGGCGCTGACACTGCCGAGGCGCAAAAGGTGCTGGCGGATGCGCTGGCGATCATGCGTGCCGCCGGGGCCAAGGCCGAAACGCTGGTCTTGCCCGGCCAGCCCGACACAGCGCTAGGCGCGCATGTCGAGGTGGCGGGCGTTGATCTGGTGGTGATGGGCGCCTACGGTCATTCGCGTATCCGCAGCCTGATCATCGGGTCGACCACGACCGCGATGGTGCGGTCGTGCAAGGTGCCGGTGGTTCTGGTGCGCTAGGGTCTAGCCGTGTTTGACCATGACGTGACGCACGACCGAATAATCCTCTAGCGAATAGCTGGACAGGTCTTTGCCATAGCCTGATTGCTTCAACCCGCCATGCGGCATTTCATTAACCAGCATGAAATGGGTATTGACCCATGTGCAGCCATAGCGCAGCCGCGCAGCGGTTGCCATGGCGCGGCCCACATCGCGTGTCCAGACCGAGGAGGCAAGCCCGTAGTCGCTGTCATTGGCCCATGTAACCGCCTGTTCCACATCGGAAAATGGTGTGATCGACACGACCGGGCCAAATACTTCGCGGCGCACAATTTCATCTTGCTGGCGCGCGCCCGCAACCACGGTGGGGCGATAGTAGAACCCCTGATCCATCGGCGCGCCGCCGGCGGTAATCTCGATATGCGGCAATTCGCGGGCGCGTTCGACAAAGCTGGCCACACGGTCACGCTGGCGCAGTGAAATCAGCGGGCCAATTTCATTGGTGCTGTCATCTGCGGCGCCAAGGGTGATCGAGGATGCAGCCGCGGAAAGATCGGCCACCAGCCGTTCATAGATCTTTTTGCCCGCATAGATCCGGCAGGCAGCGGTGCAGTCCTGACCCGCGTTATAAAAGCTGAAGGCGCGCAGCCCCTCGACGACCTCGCTGATATCGGCGTCGTCAAAGACCACGACCGGGGCCTTGCCCCCCAGTTCCAGATGGGTGCGTTTGACGGTTTTCGCGGCCGCATCCAGCATCTTTTTACCCGTTGCCACATCGCCGGTCAGCGAAATCATATCCACACCGGGATGGTTGATCAGGGCGTTGCCCACCGTATGCCCGCGTCCGGCGATGATGTTGACCACGCCTTCGGGCAGCAGATCGGCCAGTATCCGCGCCAGTTTAAGCGCCGTCAGCGGGGTTTGTTCTGACGGCTTGAACACCACCGTGTTGCCGGCGCCAATCGCTGGTGCCAGCTTCCACGCCATCATCATCAGTGGGTAATTCCACGGCGCAATCGAGGCCACGACCCCGATCGGATCGCGCCGCACCATTGAGGTGTGACCCGCCATGTATTCGCCCGCGATCATGCCGTGCTGGTTGCGCACAGCCCCCGCGGAAAAGCGAAAGCAATCAACGATTGCGGGAATTTCGTCGTTCAGTGCGGCGTTGATCGGTTTGCCGCAGTTCAGCGCCTCAAGGGCTGCAAAGCCGGCCGCGTCGGCCTCGATCCGGTCTGCGATACGCAGCAGGATGGCTGAGCGTTCGGCCGGGGGGGTGCGCGACCAGCCCTCAAAGGCGGCGCGCGCGGCGGCCACGGCGCGGTCGATCTGCGCCGATGACGCCTCGGGGATGTCCAGCAGCGCAGCCCCGGTGCGCGGGTTGAGGATCGTTTCGGGCGTCTCCGCCCCGGCCTCGAACGCGTTGCCGATCAAAAGTGTGGTGGCGATGGTCTTGGTATCCATGGAAACGTTCCTTTATTTGCCGCCGCCAGCCGTTTCATGGCCAGTGCGGGTCAGGTAATAGGCGATAAGGATCGGCACGAAAGTGGCGGCGAAAACCACGATGGCGACGACATTGGTGACGGGGCGTTGGCGGGGGCGAACCAGTTCGTTCAGCATCCAGATGGGCAGGGTCGATTGCTGGCCCGCGGTGAAGGTGGTCACGATCACCTCGTCAAATGACAGCGCAAAGGCCAGCATCCCCCCCGCCAGCAGCGCCGACCCGAGGTTGGGCAGGATCACATGCCAAAACGTCTGAAAGCCGTTTGCGCCCAGGTCCAGTGACGCCTCGACCAGGGGGCCGGACAGGCGGCGAAACCGGGCTACGGCATTGTTGTAGACGATGACGATGCAGAAGGTCGCGTGGCCCAACACAATGGAAAAAGTCGAAAACGGAATATCCATGACCGAGAACGCCGAGCGCAGCGACATGCCGGTGATGATGCCGGGAAGCGCGATGGGCAGCAAAATCAACAGGCTCATCTGATCGCGCCCGAAAAACCGCGCCCGCGACATTGCAGCGGCGGCAAACGTGCCCAGCACCAGCGCCATGGTGGTGGATATCGCGGCAACCCGCAGCGACAGGTAAAGCGGCGGCCAGATATCGGCGCGGCTCCATGCCACGCCAAACCATTTCAGCGTCAGGCCGGGGGGCGGAAACTGATAGGTGCGTTCCTCCGTGGTAAAGGCGTAAAGGAAGATCAGCACGATCGGCAGGTGCAAGAACAACAGCCCGCCAATAGCGGCCAGCGTCAGGCCACGGGGGGCACGGTCAGAGCGCATCGAAGGCCCCCTGTCTTTTTGCCAGCGTAAGATACACCAGCATCACCACAATCGGCACCACCGCAAAGGCGGCGGCCAGGGGGATATTTCCGGCGGTTCCTTGCAACTGATAGACCGCCTGCCCGATAAACAGCCGCGAGGAGCCCACGATCTGCGGGATGATGTAATCCCCCAGCGTCAGCGAAAAGGTAAAGATCGACCCGGCAATCACCCCCGGCATTGCCAGCGGCAAGATCACCTTGCGCAGCGTCTGCCCGGATGTCGCCCCCAGATCGGCCGAGGCCTCAAGCATGGATTTCGGAACCCGCTCCAACGCCGCCTGCATCGGCAGGATCATGTAGGGCAGCCAGACATAGACAAAGACCAGAAAGGTGCCGATGTAACTGGTGGACAGGGAATTTCCGCCCACCACCGGCAGCGCCAGTGCCGCGTTCAGCAACGGGGTGGCCCCCACGCTATCGGCGGCCCAGGTGATGATACCTTCTTTGGCAAGGATCAGTTTCCAGGCATAGACCTTGACCAGATAGCTGGACCAAAGCGGCAGCATGATCCCCAGATAGAACGCCGCCTTCCAGCGGCCCCGTGCATAGCGCGCCGCGTAATAGGCGATGGGAAAGGCCAGCACGGCCGAGGCCAGCGTGACGCTTGCCGCCATTGTTGTGGTGCGGATGATGATGTCCAGGTTTGCCGGGCGGAACAATTCGCCGTAGGTGCGCAGGGTAAATTCCTGCACGACGATGCCGGAAAATTCGTCAATGGAATAAAAGCTTTGCAGCAACAGCGCGGCCAGCGACCCCAGATAAACCACCCCCAGCCAGATCAACGGTGGCGCGATCAGAAGGGCGGTCAATAGACGCGGGCGGCGCCAGAACAGACCGGTCAACCGGTCGCCCAACCCCCGTGTGGGGTGGCTGACAGATTGCAATGCGGGTGCGGCGGTCATGCTTCCTCCATCAGGTGAAGGGCCTCGGGGGGGAAGGTCAGGCCCACGTCGCTGCCGGGGGCGGGCAGGGGCTGGCCGGTCGGCACCAGGGCCGCAACCTCAAAGCCGGGCAGGGCGATGGTCAGCCGCGTGCCCGCCCCCAGATACCGCAGGCCGGTCACGGGGCCATTCAGCGGCGCACCTGCCGCCGGGGCAAGGCGCAGGGCCTCGGGGCGCAGGCTGGACCAGCGGGCGGGGCCGCCCAGACGTTGGGTTACCTCGGGCGGCAACACGTTTGAGGAGCCGACGAAATCGGCCACAAAGCGGGTGCGGGGGCGGTCGTAAATATCGGCGGGGGTGCCGATCTGGGCGATCTTGCCGTTGGAAAATACGGCCAGCCGATCGGCCATCGACAGGGCCTCGCCCTGATCGTGGGTTACAAAAACAAAGGTAATGCCAAGGCGCTTTTGCAAGGCTTTCAGTTCGTCCTGCATCGCCTCGCGCAGCTTCAGGTCCAACGCCCCCAGCGGCTCGTCCAGCAGCAACACGCGCGGCTGACCCACCAGCGCACGCGCCAACGCGACGCGCTGGCGCTGCCCCCCCGATAGCTGCCCCGGCTTGCGGTCGGCAAAGTTGTCCAGCTTGACCAGCGCCAGCATTTCCTCGGCGCGGGCGTAGCGGGTGGTACGGCTTTCGCCGCGCACCATCAGGCCGTAGGCCACGTTGTCGCGCACATTCATATGCGGAAACAGGGCGTAATCCTGAAACACGGTGTTCACCTGCCGAAGGTTCGGCGGCACCGTGCCCATATCCTGGCCAAAGATGCGCACCTGCCCGGCATCGGGTTTTTCAAAGCCCGAAATCAGCCGCAGGCAGGTGGTCTTGCCCGACCCCGAAGGTCCGAGCATCGCAAAGAACGAGCCTTCCT
Organism: Phaeovulum sp.; assembly: GCF_047638075.1. NCBI lineage: Bacteria > Pseudomonadati > Pseudomonadota > Alphaproteobacteria > Rhodobacterales > Paracoccaceae > Phaeovulum > Phaeovulum sp. The sequence continues at coordinate 105,836 of NZ_JBLJBV010000066.1, read as the reverse complement.
CGATCGTCAGATCGACGTGATCGACGGCCAGGATCGGGCCGAAACGGCGCAGAACGCGCTGAAATTCTACCGCATGGGTCATGGTTGTTCCTTTGCCGGCCAAACCGGGCCGGTGCGGGCCGGGCAGGTGCCCAGCCCTTGTTTTGCGGGGCTTAGCGCCCGCCGATCACACCGATGTAGTCCGACACCCAGCGGTAATAAGGCACGCAATTGCCCGCCGCGCAGTTAGAGACGGGGGTGGTCCAGAACCGGATCTTGTCGAAATCCTCAAAGCCGTTGGCCTTGCACCCTTCGGCGGTCTGAATGCCGCGCCCGTCGGTGCAGGCGGCCGGCACGACCGGGTTGGCGCCAAACCAGACCGACAGATCCGATTGCAGATTCGAGCTGAGGCTGTGCTCGATCCATTTATAGGCGCAGGTCGGGTTTGCCGCATCGACATGCATCATCGTCGTATCGGACCAGCCTGTAGCGCCCTCTGACGGGATGGTGGAGGCCACCGGAAAGCCGTCGCCCTTGAGCAGGTTCACCTGGAACGGCCACGACCCCGAGGCGACGACGCCCTCATTTTTGAAGTCATCAATCTGGATGAAGCTATCATGCCAATACCGGGCAACCAGTTTGCGCTGCGCGCGCAGCAGATCAAGCGCCGCCGCATATTGCGCGTCGTTCAGCTCATAAGGCGAGGTGATGCCAAGGTCTGGCTGATGCGCCATCAGATATTGCGCGGCATCGGCAATATAGATCGGGCCGTCATAGGCCTGAACGCGGCCCACGTTCGACTTGCCGTCGGGCAGCTCCATTTCCTCAAACACGACATTCCAGGACGTGGGCGGCTCTTTGAATACGTCCGTGTTGTACATCAGCACATTGGGGCCCCATTGATAGGGCACGCCGTAATGCACGCCATCGACCACATACCACGGCGCATCTTTCAGCCGGTCATCAACGGTGTTCCACGAGGGGATCAGATCAAGGTTGATCGGCTGCACGCGTTTGCCGGCGACCAGCCGCAGGCTGGCGTCGCCCGAGGCGGTCACTAGGTCAAACCCGCCCTCATTCATCAGCGCGACCATCTCATCAGAGGTGTTGGCGGTCTTGACGTTGACCTTGCAGCCGGTGCTTTCCTCGAATTTCGTCACCCAGTCATAGGCGGGGTCGGTTTCGCCACGCTCGATATAACCGGGCCAAGCGACGATGTTGACCTGCCCTTCGGGTTCGCCAAGCGCGGTAACCTGGGCGAAGGCTGGGGTCAGGCACAGGCTTAGCGCGGTGCTGGCCAGAAGGATTGGGGCGATGTGGGCAAGGCTCCGGCTGGTGCGGGTGGTCATGGTAGTGCTCCCTGTCAAAAGGCCCGGGCATGTGCCGGGCTTGCCGATTTTTGGTTCTTGGGCAAAAGGTGGACGGGGCGCCGCATCTTCGCAATATCAAAACGCAGAAAGGAGATATCGGAAAAACCGATGGCTTAGCGGTGGGTGATCGCGTTTTGTGCCGAGCGCACGAAGTTCAGCGCGGGGGTTGCCAGCGGCGCCCCCTTGCGCCACGCCAACCCGACCTGAACCGACGGCAGATCGCCCGACACATCGCGAATGCCGATCCGGTCGCCCTCTAGCGACCAGGGCCGATAAACCAGACTGGGCAGAATGGCGACGCCCGCACCGGTGGCCACAAGACTGCGCACCGCCTCGACCGAACGGGTGCGGAATGCGATATTGGGCCGCACCTGAAGCGCCTGCATCAAGTGCGCGGTGCTTTCCTCGATTTCATCGACCATCAGCTGAATCAGCGGCTCGCCCGCCAATTGGTCCAGCGATATGGCCTCTTGTTCGGCCAGCGGATGCCCCAGCGGCAACCACAGCCGGTAGGGCGACACCAGCAGCGTTTCCACATGCAGCGCCATCCGGTCACGCACCGATGAGGTCAGCAGCACCGCCACATCCAGTTCGCCGCCGATCAGCAGGTGCTGAAGATAATCGCCGTTATCCTCGATCACGTTCAGCTCTACCTGCGGATGGGCGCGGCGAAAGCGTGACAGGATGTCAGACAGCACATAACCCGCCACCAGCGACGTCACCCCCAGCGACAGCCGCCCCCTGGCCTGTCCTGCCTCATCCCGAAACGCCATCCGCGCGGTGGATACATCAGCCAGGATCTGTCGTGCGTGGCGCAGGAACAGGCTGCCCTTATGGGTGATTTCCAAGCCCCGCGCCTGCCGTTCAAACAGCCTCACGCCAAGGTCGTCCTCCAGCGCGCGGATCGCCTCGGTTACCGATGATTGCGAAATCGACAGAACCCGCGCTGCGCCTGAAACGCTGCCCTGTTCGGCGGCGGCGGTAAAGAATTGCAACTGACGCAGGGTAAAGGCCAAGGCATGCTCCGGAGTTGGCGGCAGCATCGGGTGCGGCTTGCGGCCTGTCAACCGCTGGCGATCCTTGCGGGGCTGGGTCCGGTCACAAAGGTCGCCGCGCAGGCGGTGACGCGCCCCTTGCCGGTGGTGGGGGTGGTGGGGGTGGCCCCGGTAGGGCCGGATGGGGCGGGGGTGGTATTGCCCGATAGCACGATAAAGGCTATCGGGCGAACACATCGGGCCATGCGGTGGCATTTTGACGTGAAAAGGGGCGGTTGGTGCGGCCAAAGTTGAAACACGCAGGGTTTGCGGTACTGGCGCTGATGTTGGCGGCCTGCCAGCCCGACCCCTCGACCCCAAAGCTGGAGCCGGTCGGCGCGGCCCGCGTGGCCTTGGCGCGTAGTGCCTGTGAAAAGGGCGGCGGCGCGTTTCGGCAACTGGGCGGTGCGGGGGCCTTCATTTGCCAGCGCACCCCGAAGGATGCGGGCAAGTCCTGCACCAGTGACGCCGATTGCGAGGGCGCCTGCCTTGCCCGGTCGATGACCTGCGCGCCGGTCATACCGCTGCCGGGCTGCAATGATGTGCTGACGAATTCGGGGATGCGGGTGACAGAATGCGTGGAATAGGGGCAGCACTGGTGCTTTTGGCGGCTTTGGGGGGGTGCACGGGCGCGCCCGATAGCGGCGGGCGGCGCGATCAGGAGGTGCGGATATCGTCTGCGGCGCTTTTTGATCCGGGCCGGTTTGCCGGGCGCTGGCATGTGCTGGAAAGCCATACACCGGGCTGTGCGGGGGCGGTGCAGGACTGGCGCGCGACCGGGCCTGCGGCCTATGCCCTTACCGGGGTTGATTGCACGGGCGCGGCCCCCACGACGCTGTCGGGGCGCGCAACGGTGACCGGGCCGGGCGGGCGGATCACGCCCGACAGCGGCTTTGGGCGCGACCCGGTCTTTGTGCTGTGGGTGGATCAGGATTACCGGGTGGCCGCCCTTGGCACGCCCTCGGGGCGCTGGGGGATGATCGTGTCGCGCAGCCCGGACGGGCGCGCCGATCTGTTGCGGGCGGCGCGCGAGGTGCTGGCGTTCAACGGGTATGACCTGACCCGTCTGGCGGTGCGGTAATGGCGCTTTGGATCTGGGTCACACTGGCGGCGGCCTTGGTGCAGACGCTGCGCTTCATGTTGCAAAAACGGCTGAAGGGGGCAGGGCTTTCAACCGGAGGCGCTACGTTTTCGCGGTTTTTGTTCGGCGCGCCGATTGCGGCACTGGCTGCCACGCTGACGCTAAGCCTGACGGGTGAGACGGTGCCGCTTCCGGGTGCGCGGTTTTGGATCTTCGCGCTGGCCGGTGGTGCGGCACAGGTCGCCGCGACCTTCCTGACGGTGGCGTTGTTTTCGCTTCGCAATTTTGCGGTGGGCGTCGCCTTTACCAAAACCGAAACGGTGCAGGTCGCGCTGTTTTCGGTGGTGGTTCTGGGCGAGGCGGTCAGCGGGTTGGGTTGGCTTGCCATTCTGATCGGGCTGGCCGGGGTGCTTTTGCTGTCACGCACGCCTGCGGGCGGCGGTTTGCGCAGCAGGGCCACGGTTTACGGTGTGCTGGCGGGGGGGCTGTTTGGCATTTCGGCCATCGGCTACCGCGGCGCAACGTTAGAGTTGTTGCCCCTTGCGGCCTTTACCCGCGCGGTGGTGACGCTGGCCTGCGTGACCTTTGCGCAATCCATCGGCATGGCGCTATACCTGCGTCTGCGCGAACCCGGAGAGTTGCGCCGCGTGCTGGCGGCATGGCGGCGCACGATCTGGGTGGGGATCACGGGCGTGGCAGGATCGGCGGGGTGGTTCACCGCCTTTGCGCTGCAAAACGCGGCCTATGTGCGCGCCTTGGGCCAGGTCGAGATTGTGTTCACGCTGCTGGTGTCTGCGCTGGTCTTTCACGAACGGCTAAGCCGCCGCGAGGGGGTGGGCATTGCGCTGGTGGTGGTCAGCCTGCTGCTGATCATTTTGGGCGGCGCGCGCTGATGAGGCGCGCCAGCCCCGGCTAGGCCAGCCTGCGAAAGGTTGAATCTGCACCGGAGTTGTCAAAAAACGGCACGCTTTCGGGCGTGGCGATAGTGTCGCCGCTGATCTCCAAAAGGGCGGCAACCTCGGCCAGAACGACCTCGGTGATGAAGGGCAGGTTTAGGCGGCGGGCCGTGGTGATGGGCACCCAATGAAGATGCGAAAGCTCATCGCAGGCCAGTGAAAAGTCGTCCGGATCGCCCAGCACATCCGCCGCATCGGCCAGAAAGAAGCGCGCGTCAAAACGGCGTGGGCGACCCGGCGGCGTGATTGCGCGAAAAACGAAGGTCAGCGGGGCGGCCGAGGGCAGATTGCCGGTGGCCGCAAAGCCGGCCCAATCGGGCGGAACCGCGCCGGGCCATTGCCCCGGCACCCCCAGCATCAACCCGGTTTCTTCCCACAGTTCGCGCACGGCAGCGGCGGCAAGGGCCGTGGCCAGACCTGCCGGCGCGTCGGCGGCAATCCGTCCGGCACAGGCCGCGCCCAAGGGTGCCGCAAGGGGCACCAGCGCGTCATCGGCATCGACCGCGCCGCCCGGAAAGACATATTTCGACGGCATGAAGGCCGCAGCCGCACCGCGCATCCCCATCAGCACCGAAGGGCCATCCGGCCCGCGCCGCACCAGCAAGATGGTGGCGGCATCGCGCAGGCGGGCCTTGTCTTCGGTCTGTGGCTTAGTCATCGCGCGCGTCCGGGCCGGGGCCAAAGCCATGCATCCGGCGCGACCACTGAATCCCGACAATCATGCCTTTCAGCCGCGGCAACAACAAAAGCGATAGCGCCAACGTGCCGGTTGCAAAAATGGCGATCATGGTCATCGGTTCAGGCCGCCATGTGATAAAGGCCCAAAGGATCAGCGGTGCCATAAGGTGGCCGACAATCAGGATGGTCAGATAGGCGGGGCCGTCATCGGCGCGGTGATGCGAAAACGTCTCGCCGCAAGTGGGGCAATTGTCGTGCACCTTGAGATAACTGCGCAACAGCGCCCCCTTGCCGCAGGCGGGGCAGCGGCAGGCAAGCCCGCGCCAGACCGCATTGCCCATGGGGCGGTCGTCCTCAAGGTCGGGGCTGATATCGGTCATCGTCGTCTCCCTCATGCGCGGGGTCTTTATCCACCTAAAATACGGTGCAGGGAAGGGACCACATCACCCCCGCTCACGCATTGGTGATCGACGCCTGCGCGACGGAAACCGCGCACTGGCGCGTTTGACAGGTATCAGACAGCGGCAAAGTGCCGGTATATCAGGAGAATTTTGATGAAGATGACGTTCAAAGACACCCTTGCCGCAATCGTTCTGACGGGCACCAGCCTTGCCATCGCGGTGCCGGTTTTCGCCCAGGATGCGCCGCCACCCGCAGGGATGGAGGCTGGTCCGGGTGCCGGAATGGGTGCCGGCCCGATGTCGGATGGTCCGATGATGGGCGGGCAGCGCGGTGCGATGTTCGATTTCGCCAAATACGATACGGATGGTGACGGCAAGATCACGCAAGACGAGATCCGGGCAGTTCGCGCCGCCGAGGCTGCCGCGCTGGACGCAAACGGTGACGGCAAGATCAGCGCCGAGGAATTGGTCGCGCAGGAAATGGCAGGGGTGCAGGCGCGCGTCGAGGCGCGGGTAAAGGCACGCATTGCCGCCCAAGACGCCGATGGTGACGGGATGCTGTCTGCCGCCGAACTGGCCAGCCGACCCATGCCGATGATGATGTTTGACCGGTTTGACACCGACAACGACGGTGCCATTTCCACCGCGGAAATGGAGGCCGCGAAAGCCCGGATGCAGGACCGCATGGGCAAGAAGGGCAAGGCCAAGGGCGACCACGATCGCCGCGGGCATAACCACAAGATGCACCAGAACTGGAACTGACGCCGTTGACGGCCCGGAGGGCACCCTCTGGGCCGTGATTGCAAGATGACGGATTCCGCGCTAGGCCATTGGACGCATGGATATGCCATTTGACGCGCTTACCGACACCTCGGAAGAGGCCCTGCTGGTTCTCTATGCCAATGGAGACCCCGCAGCCGCACGCGCGCTGACCATACGTCTGACGCCAATGGCGCTAAGGGTTGCCGCGCGGATGTTGGGGGACGGCAGCGAGGCCGAGGACGTCGCGCAAGAGGCGATGCTGCGGTTGTGGCGCGTGGCCCCCGACTGGCGGCAGGGCGAGGCCAAGGTCTCGACCTGGCTTTACCGGGTGGTGTCGAACCTGGCCACCGACCGTCTGCGCAAACGGCGCGGCGTGTCTTTGGACGAGGCGGCAGAGCCCGATGACGGCAGGCCAGCGGTTGTGGATGTGATGATTGATACGGACCGCGCCAAGGCGTTGGAGGCGGCACTTGCCGCCTTGCCTGACCGCCAGCGGCAGGCGGTGGTTCTGCGCCACCTCGAAGGGTTGTCCAACCCCGAGATTGCAGATGTGATGGAGATTGGCGTCGAGGCGGTGGAAAGCCTGACGGCGCGGGGAAAACGGGCGTTGACGGCCATGCTGGCCGGGCGGCGAGAGGAATTGGGGTATGGCCATGGATAAGACGGATAAGGCCCACGATCCGCTAGAGGCGTTTTTCGGGGCGGCCCGCACGGCGGCGCCCGAACCCGGCATGGCGTTGCTGGCGCGGGTGTTGGCGGATGCCGAGGCCGAGACGCGGGCGCGCCATCCCCTTGCAGCGTTGGCGCATGCCCCCAAGCCGCGTATGGGCGGTTTTGCGGCACTACTGGCGGCGCTGGGCGGCTGGCGTGCGGTGGGCGGGTTGGCTACGGCGACGCTGGCGGGGGTCTGGATCGGATTTGCTGGCGTGGACCGGTTGGAGGATATGAGCGCAGGCTATCTGGGTGTCGGCGGGGCCGAAGTGTTGGGCACCGTCGATCTGTTGCCTGACGAAGATGTCTTTGCCTTTGCGCTGGGAACGGAGGATGGACGATGACAAAAACGGACGATACCGGTGCCGTCGCCGCGCCAAAGCCCGGCATGCGCGGCTGGGTGCGCGCGGTCTTCATCGTGTCGCTTGCGTTGAATCTGGTGGTTTTGGGGGTCGTTGCAGGCGGGGTGATTGGTCATGCCAAGCACCCGCCACGCCATAGGGTCAGCAGTATCAGCATGGGCCCCTTTACCGCCTCATTATCGCGCGAGGACCGCGAAGCCCTGCGCCGCGACGCCGAGGCCGAGGGTCAGGACTTTCGCGCCATGCAGCGTGCGGCGCGCGCCGACTATGCGCGGCTGATCGCGGCTTTGCGCGCAGATCCCTGGAACAAAGCCGAGGTGCAGGCCGTACTTGACGGGCACCGGATGCGAACGCTGGAGCGGATCGAGATCGGCGGGCGGCTGATGTTCGGGCGGATCGCCGCAATGACACCAGATGAGCGCAAGGCCTTTGCTGACCGGCTGGATCGCGGCAGGCATCAGGATCGGCCCAAACCCACAACCGGCGAGCCGTGAGGCTTTATAAAACGCTGCACACATCCGAACGGCATTGTGGCGCCTGACCAAGTGGGCGCGGTTCGGATTTTGATGCTGTCAAGCGGCGTTGACGTGATTTCACCCGAACCCATCGCCAGATCCCTGTAACAGCGGCGTCCCTGCCGGGTGTAAAATCCGCCACCGTTTGGCAAACGGCGCGGATCAATAGGGGGGCACGATCAGCCTTGCGCACCTGGCACGTCTGGTCAAACGCGCACCCCGAAAACGCGCCGCCGCCGGAGGCAGTATCCATCGTGCCCGCGACGATATGGCAACGAAAACCTTTGGGGGGTTGCGGGGCGGCGTTTGTTTTACGCAGCCTTTGCCCGCCCCCCACCACGCACACGCTGGCCGAAATGATGACGCGATCAGCCTAGGTAGCGCGCGGCGTCAGAACGGGATTTCATCGTCCATGTCCGCGCGGCCACCGCCCTGCGGGGATGGGGTGCCATAGCCGCCGCCTGAGCTTTCACCATAGCCGCCCTGCGATCCACCACCATAGCCGCCCTGAGAGCCGCCACCCGAACTGCCACTCTCGCCACGGGCGTCAAGCAGCGTCAATTCGCTGCGGAAAGGGCGCAATACGACTTCGGTGCTGTAACGGTCCGCACCGGACTGGTCTTGCCATTTGCGGGTTTCCAACTGGCCCTCCAGATAGACCTTGGAGCCTTTACGCAGGTATTGTTCAGCGATTTTGGCCAGCGGTTCCGAGAAAATTGCGACGGAATGCCATTCGGTCCGTTCCTTGCGTTCACCCGTGGCCTTGTCGCGCCAGGTTTCTGACGTGGCAATGCGCAGATTGCACACCTTGCCGCCGTTGGGGAAGGACCGAACTTCGGGGTCGCGACCCAGATTGCCGATCAGGATCACCTTGTTTACAGAACCCGCCATTAAATCCTCCACTCGAATCCGTATTGTTGGCTTGTGTTAGCCCATCAGGGCGGGGGTAAGAAAGGGTAAAAAAGGGCCTGCGGGCCCCGCCAATGCCGATGCGCAAGGTGCTGCGCGCCTAAGGCTTTCGTTTTGCGGCGAAACAGGCTAGTTTCGTTCAAAGAACTGCGCGGGTTTGAAAACCGCTCGTTTGAGGGACCGTGAATGCGTCGAGTGTTGGTGGCTGTTGTCATGGCCGGAATCAGTTTTGTGCCGATGGATGCGGGGGCCGAGGGGCTGTCGCTTTCGGGATCATCGAGCAAGTCGCGGGCCAATTTGTTTCGCAACCAGACCAAGCTGATGGACACCCGGCTGAACGCGCAATATTCAAATTCGGCGCGGCTTCAGCCAAAAGGGCTGCTCAGCGCGCCTGAAAACGCCAATCTGCCGGGCTATTCAGGGCGCTACAAGGGCGAATACTTGGCAATGGCCCGAAGCGCCGCCCGAAAACACGGCGTGCCCGAGGATCTGTTCTTGCGGCTGGTGCAGCAGGAATCAGGTTGGAACGCAAACGCGACCTCGCACAAGGGCGCGCATGGGTTGGCACAGTTGATGCCCGGAACTGCGGCACGGTTGGGGGTGGATCCGCGTGATCCGCGCCAGAACCTTGACGGTGGCGCGCGCTATCTACGGCAGATGTATGATCGGTTCGGCAGTTGGCGCCTGGCGTTGGCGGCCTATAATGCCGGGCCCGAAGCGGTGGCAAAGCACGGCGGCATCCCGCCCTACCGCGAAACGACAAACTACGTTCGCGTTATTCTGGGAAGTTGACCCGCCGCCCGTCAAAAGGCCGCCCGATCAGCACCGGGCGCCCATCGGATCAGGGCAGAATGCGCGTGTATTTCGTTCCTGCAAGCGAGGCACCGGCAATCAGCCCGGCCTGGCCAAAGACCAGTGCGATGACCGGCGCAAGGGTGGTTGTGGTGTCGGTGCCAATAGCGCCGCCACCGTCGGGCAGGGCATAGCGCGCATCTGCGCCCAGTTCCCACCCATCCGCCCTGCGGAAATCCGCCAGCGACTTTTGCGTCATGAAAAACAGCGCATGCGCGTATTGCTGCGCGCCAATCTGAAACCCGACCGAGGCCGAAGCCGCCGAATAGTAATCCACCGTCACATCGTTGATCCTGAGCGCGCCGCGGCCATAAGCGCCGCCAAAACCAAAGGTCGCCTCGGTCATCAGCGGCATGTAAAGAATGCCCACCGATTTGCTCATCAGATCCTGCGTGCCGGGATAGCGCGAAATCAGATAGTCGCGCGTGGCGTCCACCCGCGCGTCAAGCCGCGGGGCGCCGCCACCGCCGATGCCATTGCCACAAGCGGCAAGGCCAAGCCCCGCACCGCCAAAAGCCAGAAGATTGCGTCTGGAAATCTGGGTCATTACTGCTCTCCGCCTGTGATCAGGCCTTTATGCGGCCTGTTGGACACAAGTTATAGGGTAAAAATACGCAGTTGTCACTTCCACTTGTGGTGAAAGGCGACGCGGCGCCGATCAGCCTTGCAAAAGACGTGCGGCAACGGGGGCGAAATAGGTCAGCACACCGTCACAGCCGGCGCGGCGAAACGCCATCAGGCTTTCCAGCACCACCGCGTCATGGTTGACCCAGCCATTGCGCGCGGCCCCCGCGATCATCGCGTATTCGCCGGAAACCTGATAGGCATAGGTCGGCACGCCGAAGGTTTCCTTGACGCGGTGGCAGACGTCCAGATAGGGCATGCCCGGTTTTACCATCACCATATCGGCGCCTTCGGCCAGATCGCGGGCGACCAGGCGAATTGCCTCGTCAGAGTTGCCGGGGTTCATCTGATAGGTCTTTTTATCGCCCTTCAGGGCGCCCGATGCGCCCACCGCATCCCGAAAAGGCCCATAAAAGGCGCTGGCGTATTTGGCGGCATAGCTGAGAATGGTGACATCGGCATGGCCCTTGGCCTCCAGCGCGCTGCGCATGGCACCGATGCGCCCATCCATCATGTCGGACGGGCCCAGAATATCGGCCCCCGCATCGGCCTGCGCCAGCGCCATATTGGTCAGGCAGGTGACCGTTTCATCGTTCAGGATGATGCCGTCGCGCACCAGGCCGTCATGGCCGTTGATATTGTAGGGATCAAGCGCCACATCGGTCATGATTGCCACTTCGGGAACGCGGGCCTTGACGGCGCGGATCACCCGGTTGACCAGGTTCTCCGGGCTCCAGGCTGCATCGCAGGTTTCGGTTTTCAGGGCCGGATCGGTGTAGGGAAACAGACAGATCGCCGGAATGCCCAAAGTGGCGGCCTCTTCGGCGGCGCGCACCGCCCCCTCAAGCGTCAGGCGTGACACACCCGGCATCGACGGGATCTCGACATCGGCGCCGGGCACATCGGTTACGAAAATCGGCCAGATCAGATCCTTGACGGCAAGCCGATGTTCTTGCGCCAGATCGCGCAGGGCTTGGGTGCGGCGCAGACGGCGCAGGCGGGTGTGCGGGAAGGGGGGCAAGATCGGGGTCATGGCTGAACTTTCGCTGGAAACCTTGGCCGAGGGGTGCCACGGATCACGCCCTTTCTCAAGGGGGCAGGCTGTCACGTCTGACGCAAATGCAAGAGGTTTTCCTTTGCCCGAACATCCACTACGCTTGCGTCAGATTTCCAGGAGTGCCTGACGTGAACGTGACCCAGACCATTCTTGCGCTGATCGACATGCGGTCGTTTTCCAACCTGTGGTATTGGATCGCGCTGGCGGTGACCTGGTCATCAACGGCGCATTGGGTGTTGGGCGTGCCCTATGATATGGTGCTGCGCGCGCGCAGAAAGGGCGGAACGGCGGCGGATGATCTGGTGGTCATGGTGCGGCTGAATGTGATCCGTCTTCTTTACATCGGGCGCGAAAGCGGGCTGGTGCTGGCGATGATAGTGGGGTTTGTGCTGAGTTCGCTGGCGATCTTGGGCTTTTTCTATTGGGTAGAGTTCGCGCAGGCGGTCTTTTTGATCGTCTTTCCGCTGACGATTGTCGGGGCAATGAGTCTGGCAACCGCGCGGCGCCTTGAGGCGCTGCTGTTGGGCGGCGCGGCCACCGCCGAGCTTGTCGTCTTTCGTCTGACGCGGCACCGGTTCTTTGTGCAACTGTTGGGAATGATGGCGATCACGGTGACAGCGCTTTGGGGGATGTGGCAAAACCTCAACCTGTCGGTATTGCGGTAAGGGCAAGGGGCGCGTTTGCGCCCGGCTTGGCTGATTTCCGGCCCGGTCTTGCAAAGATGTTTGGATCAGAAAGAAAGCAGGGGCGGGGTTGACACCGGGCGCAGGCTCGATACCTCAGAGCGCGATGAAACAGACAAATCACATCCTGTTGTCAGGCGCCCCAGAGGGCTATGATGCGCGGCTTTTGGCGCGGGAATTGGCGCGCGGGGCACCGGTGGTGCATGTCGCGCGCGATGACCGGCGGATGGAGGCGATGCGCACCGCGCTTGCGTTTTTTGCGCCCGAAGCCGTGGTATTGACTTTTCCGGCATGGGATTGCCTGCCCTACGATCGGGTTTCCCCGAACCCGGCCATCTCGGCGACGCGGATGGCGACGCTGGCCGCACTGGCGGCGGGGGTGCGGGGGCCGTTCATTTTGCTGACCACGCTATCGGCGGCGATGCAAAAGGTGCCGGCGCGTGACGTGGTGGCGGCCTCCAGCTTTGCCGCGCGGGTGGGGGGGCAGGTGGATGAGACGGCGCTGCGCGGGTTTTTGGTGCGGATGGGCTTTTCGCCCGCCTCGACCGTGTCCGAACCGGGGGATTACGCCGTCCGGGGTGGGATCATCGATATTTTTCCGCCCGGCGAGGGCGGCCCGATCCGGCTGGATCTGTTCGGTGATGTGCTGGATGGCGCGCGCCGGTTTGACCCGGTAACGCAGCGCACCACGCAAAAGCTGACCATGGTGGAACTGGCCCCGGTGTCCGAGGTCATTCTGGACGACGCCGCGATTGCCCGCTTTCGGCAGAATTACCGGGTGGAGTTTGGCGCCGGCGGCACGGATGATCCGCTATATGAGGCCGTCAGCGCCGGCCGAAAACACGCCGGAATGGAACATTGGCTGGGCTTTTTCCACGAACGGCTTGAAGGGATATTCGACTATTTGCCCGGCGCGTCCGTGATGCTGGACGATCAGTTGGAACCGCAGCGCCTGAGCCGCTGGGAAGGCATTGCCGATCAGTATGACACCCGGTTGGAGGCGTTGCGCCGCCGTGATCGGGTGGATAGCGTCTATAAACCCGCGGCCCCCGATCTGCTTTACCTTGACGACGCAGGCTGGAATGCGGCCCTTGCGGCGCACCGGACCATCCACCTGTCGGTTTTGGCGCAGCCAACCGGGCCGGGCGCGCTGGATGCGGGCGGGCGTTTGGGACGCAACTTTGCCCCCGAACGAAAATTGGAAAATGTCAGCCTTTTCGGGGCGTTGAAGGACCACATCAAAGCCAGCTTCAAAGTGGGGCAGGTGGTGATCGCATCTTGGTCCGAGGGGGCGCGCGAACGGCTGAAGGGTCTTTTGGAGGACGAAGGGCTGACCGGTGCCCGGCTGATCCGCGATGCGCGTGACATTGGCCCCGGCAAGGGCGGGCTATGCCTTGCGGTCTGGGCGCTGGATCAGGGGTTTGAGGCTCCGGGCGGGGATGGCGCGGGTCTGGTGGTAATTTCCGAGCAGGACGTGCTGGGTGACCGGCTGATCCGCACGCCCAAGAAGAAACGCAAGGCCGAGAATTTCCTGACCGAGGCGCAAAGCCTGTCGCCCGGCGATCTGGTGGTGCATGTCGATCATGGGGTGGGGCGCTACAAGGGGCTGGAAAGCATCACCGCGCTGGGTGCGCCGCATGACTGCGTGCTGCTCGAATACGCGGGCGGTGACCGGCTGTTCTTACCGGTTGAAAATATTGAACTTCTTAGCCGCTACGGCCATGAAGAGGGCTTGCTTGACAAGCTGGGCGGCGGCGCCTGGCAGGCGAAAAAGGCCAAGCTGAAGGAACGCATCCGCCAGATTGCCGAACGGCTGATGCGGATCGCCGCCGAACGCCACCTGCGTGCCGCCCCGATGCTGGAAGCGCCGCACCATGAATGGGAGGCTTTTGCCGCCCGTTTTCCCTGGCAAGAAACCGATGATCAGCTGACCGCAATCGCAGATGTGGTGGAGGACTTGGCCTCGGGCACGCCAATGGACCGGCTGGTGGTGGGCGATGTCGGCTTTGGCAAGACCGAGGTGGCGATGCGCGCGGCCTTTGTCGCGGCGCAGTCCGGGGTGCAGGTGGCGGTGATCGCGCCTACGACATTGCTGGCGCGCCAGCATTACAAGTCATTTTGCGAACGGTTTCGCGGCACTGCAATTAGCGTCCGCCCGCTGTCGCGGTTTGTGACGGCCAAGGATGCCGCCGCGACGCGCGAAGGGCTGGCCGAAGGCACGGTCGATATCGTCATCGGCACCCATGCCGTGCTGGCCAAGGGGGTAAAATTCGCGAGGCTGGGCCTGCTGGTGATCGACGAGGAACAGCATTTCGGCGTGACCCATAAAGAACGGCTCAAGGAAATGCGATCCGAGATTCATGTGCTGACGCTGACCGCAACGCCGATTCCGCGCACGCTGCAACTGTCGCTGACGGGGGTGCGGGATCTGTCGATCATCGGCACACCGCCGGTGGACCGGTTGGCGATCCGCACCTATGTTTCGGAATTTGACGCGGTCACCATCCGCGAGGCGCTGCTGCGCGAACATTATCGCGGCGGCCAAAGCTTTTACGTTGTCCCCAGAATCACCGACATTGCCGGGATTGAGGCGTTCTTGCGCGAACATGTCCCCGAAGTCAGCTTTGTGATTGCCCACGGCCAGATGGCAGCGGGCGAGCTGGATGACCGGATGAACGCCTTTTATGACGGCAAATATGATGTGCTTTTGGCCACGACCATTGTGGAATCAGGGCTGGATATTCCCACCGCCAACACGATGATCGTGCACCGCGCCGATATGTTCGGGCTAAGCCAGCTTTACCAGATCCGGGGCCGGGTCGGCCGTGCCAAGACGCGCGCCTACTGCTACCTGACCACAAAGCCGCGAATGCCGCTCACCCCGCAGGCGACCAAGCGGTTGCGGCTTTTGGGCAGCCTTGACAGCCTTGGTGCGGGCTTTTCGCTGGCCAGTCAGGACCTTGACCTGCGCGGTGCCGGCAACCTCTTGGGCGAGGAACAATCGGGCCATATCAAAGAGGTCGGATACGAGCTTTATCAGGCGATGCTGGAAGAAACGATTGCCAAGCTGAGGTCAGGCCAGTTGACCGAAACCGAGGGCGATGGCCAATGGGCACCGCAGATCAACCTGGGGGTGCCGGTGATGATCCCCGAGGCGTTCGTGCCTGATCTGGACGTGCGCCTTGGGCTTTACCGCCGCCTTTCATCGCTGACCACGAAGGTCGAGCTGGAGGGCTTCGCCGCCGAATTGATCGACCGTTTCGGCCCCTTGCCGAAAGAGGTGAACACGCTTCTTTTGGTGGTGCGGATCAAAGCCATGTGCAAACGCGCCCAGATTGCCCGGATGGACGCCGGCCCGAAAGGCGCCACGGTGCAGTTCCACATGGACAAGTTCCCCAACCCCGCAGGCCTGGTCGAGTTTCTGGCCGCAGAACGTGGCATGGCCAAAATCTCTGGCAACAAGGTCGTGGTGCGCCGCGACTGGGCGACGGACGCGGACAAGATCAAGGGTGCCTTTGGCATCGCCCGCGATCTGGCTGAAAAGGTCATCGAGGGCCGGAAAAAGGCCTAATGCTCGACGGTGCGCCGCATCAGCACCCAGGCCAGCGCCGAACAGATCAGCGTGCCCAGCATGATGGGGATTGGCGTGCCGTCAAACATCAACCCGACCGGCGCGGCAATGGCCACCGCAAACACCGTCGACAGCGCCGAGACGACCGAGGCCGCCATACCGGCGATATGGCCCATTTTCTGCATCGCGAGCGCATTCAGATTGCCAAACGTTACCCCGGCCATGAAAAACACCGAAACCGCCCAAAGAAAAAACACCGCAAAATGGGCGCCTTCGGGCAACAGATCAAATTTCAGCAACGTCAGCGCCAGAAACGAGGCGACGATCTGCATCAGATAGGCATCCTTGGCCAGCCTGCGCATCCCCAGCCGCATCACGAAGCGCGCGTTGATCAGCGTGCCCGTGCCTGAAAGCAACGCCATCAACGCAAACCAATGCGGAAAGCTGACGCCGCGCCCATAGCTGATGTCAAAGATCTGCTGCGCCGAGGATAAAAGCGCAAACATCTGCCCAAACCCCAGCGTCAGAACCACGATATAAAGTCGCACATCACGGTCGGCCAAGACCTCGATCGCAGCGGCGCGCAGCGGCCCGGGCGATAGGGGGCGACGGTGCGTGACCGGCAGTGTTTCGGGCTGGCGCAGGTTCATCCACAATAACCCGATCAGTGAAAACGCGATGAACGCCCCAAAGATCCCACGCCATCCCGCAACCGCAATGATCAACTGCCCGATTGACGGGGCAACCGCCGGAACAAGGATGAAGATCATCATCACAAAAGACGTGACCCGCGCCATTTCGCGCCCTGCATAAAGATCGCGCACCATCGCAAGCCCGACGATTCTGGGCCCGGATGCGCCCAAGCCCTGCACGAACCGTGCAACCAGCAGCACCTCAAGGCTTTGGGCGTAGGCCGCCCAGATGGCTGCGGCGATATAGATTGCAAACCCGCCGGTGATCGTGGATTTGCGCCCCATCGCATCCGAAATTGGGCCGGTCACAAAGGTGCCCAATCCCATTCCCAGCACAAATGACGTCAGCACCAACTGCGCGCGATTCACATCTGTCGGGGTCAGTTCCGCCGCAATCTGTGGCAGCGCGGGCAACATCGCGTCGATTGAAAAGGCAACGGTCGCGAACAGCGCGGCCAGCAGGGCGGTGAACTCTGGTAGCGCCAGCGGGCGCCGCGGCTTAAACATCGGGGCGACCTGTCAATTCGTCGATCACGTTCAGCCACAGCTCGGTCGGTTGTGCGCCCGAAACGACGTGCTGGTTGGCAATGATGAAACTGGGCACCGCATTCAGGCCACGTTCGCGGGCATGCCGGTCGCGCGCCAGAACCGTATCGCGGTCCGCGTCAGAGGCCAGCAAACGGGTGACCAGTGCGCGCTCCATACCGATGTTTTCGCCCAGATCCGCCAGCACCGCAACCGCGCCAATATCGCGCCCCTCGCGCCAATAGGCGCGCATCAAGGCCGCGATCATCGCGGTTTGCCGCCCCTCTTGCCCGGCCCAATGGATCATCCGATGCGCATCAAGCGTGTTGGGAATGCGGGTGATGGCGGCCAGATCAATCGTCAGGCCCAAGGCGTCGGCGGCCTCAATAATTGGTTTGTGCAGATCGACTACCGCATTGCGGCTGCCGAACTTGGCCTCCAGATAGGTGCCGCGCTCCACCCCCTCGGCAGGCATGTCGGGGTTTAGCTGAAACGGATGCCAGGCAATCACGAACGGATGGTCGGGCCGCGCCTCCAACGCCCGATCCAGTCGCGCCTTGCCGATCAGGCACCACGGGCAGACCGGATCAGCGAATATATCAAGCGAGATCATGCGTTACCTTTCGACGACAGGGCCACCATTGCGGCAATGGCAACAAAGGCCAATCCGGTGACACGGTTGAACATGCGGCCATTGCGGCCAAGCCAAGGGGCAAAGCGACCCGCCGCCGAGGCCAGAAACTGCTCGACCAGCAATTCCACCATGCCCAGCGTCAGCGCAAGCACCGCAAACTGCGGCAAGAGCGGCGCGCCAGGGGTCAAAAACTGCGGCAGGAACGTGGTGAAAAACAGGATGGTTTTCGGGTTAGACAGCATCACCAGCGCGCCTTGGCTAAATGCCCGCTTGCGTGAAATCAGGCGGCGCGCCTCGCCGGGAAGAGGGGCAGGTGCAAAACCCGGCGCGCGCCACAGCATTACCCCCAGCCAGGCAAGATAGGCCGCGCCCAGCAACTTGATCGCGCCGAACAAAGCCTCGGACGCCAACATCAGCGCGCCAAGGCCCACCAGCGTTGCCCCCACCATCGTCATCATCGCCAGAACCGAGCCCAGCACCGTGAACCCCGCCCGCGCCCGCCCGTAGCGCGCGCCATGATCCAACGCCAAAAGCGCGTTTGGCCCCGGCGTCAGCGACAGCGCGACCGAGGCCAGCAAAAACACGAACCACAGTTCCAGCGTCATGGCGCTTCCTTCAGATCGCGCAGGGC
This sequence comes from Phaeovulum sp., assembly GCF_047638075.1. Classification (NCBI taxonomy): domain Bacteria; kingdom Pseudomonadati; phylum Pseudomonadota; class Alphaproteobacteria; order Rhodobacterales; family Paracoccaceae; genus Phaeovulum; species Phaeovulum sp. The sequence continues at coordinate 87,809 of NZ_JBLJBV010000066.1, read as the reverse complement.
GCGGCGGTTGATCTTGCCGTTGGCGTTTTTCGGAATCACAGCAATGTGCCGAAAGATCCGTGGCTGTTTATAGCGCGCAAGGCAACCCTTGGCGTGGGCAGCCAAGGCCTCGGGTGTGGCGGAACCCGTATAGAACGCAGCAATTACGCTGGTGTCGGCCTTCACGCGCAATTCCACCGCCGCGACTTCGCCCGCCTGTTCGTGCAGGGCCAGCGCCGCCTCGACCTCCAGCGGCGAGACGCGGTAGCCGCCTGCGTTCATCATGTCATCATCGCGGCCAAGGTAGGTGATTGCGCCATCAGGGGCCATGGAAACCATGTCGCCAGTGATGAACCACTCACCGGCAAAGCGCGCGGCGGTCTCCCGATCTGCGCGCCAATAGCCCAGAAACAACCCCGGATCGCTGCGATGAACCGCCAGCACCCCCGACGTGCCCCGCGCCACCGGCTGACCGGCAGCGTCCAACACCGCAATCCGGCGGCCCGGCTGCGGGTAACCGGCACTGCCATCTGGTGCCGGGCGGGCAGGACTACCCGAAATGAAGGTCGAACATTCCGACATCCCCAGCGCCTCATAAATCATCGTGCCGGTGGCCGTATTCCACCCCTTCCTGACCGAACCCGGCAAGGCCTCGCCCGCCGACAATCCGTGACGTAAATCCGGCAGGGTCAAGGCGCCCGGCGTCCGCAGCATCTGCCGAAAGACGCCGGGGGCGGCGGCAAAAATCGTCGCCTCATGCGCGCACAGCAGCGCGGGCAGTTGCAGCGACGTGACACCGGGGCCAGGGATCAGGGCGGTGGCGCCAACACTCCACGGGTCCATCAGCCCGGTGCCCAGCGTATAGGTCCAGTTGAAGGCCCCTGCATGAAGCAGCCGGTCGTCGGCCCGCAGCCCATACCACCCGTCGATCATCATCCGGCGCGCCCAGATCGCGCGGTGCGCATGCATCACCGCACGCGGCTGACCTGAACTGCCCGAGGTGAATACCAGATAGGCCAGCCGGTCCGGCGCGCCCAAAACGTAATTGGCGGGCGGCAACGCCTCAAAACCGCGCAAGACGGCCTCCGATAGCACCGGCGCCGGGTGATCGGGCAGCGCGATACCCTCGCCCGCAATCACCAGTGCCGGGTCAAGGCCCGCCGCCATCCGGCTGATCTCGGCTCGCGTCAACTGCGATGAGGTCGGCACCGGGATCAGCCCCGCTGCAATCGCCCCCAAAAACGCCACCGGAAACCCGGGCGTATTGCCCAGCCGCAACAAAACCCGATCACCGGGCGCCAGCCCCGCGCGCAACAGGCCGGTGGCGGTGCCACGCACGGCGGCCTCCAGCCGGTCATAGCCCCAGACCTCGGCGCCGCCATCCGGGTTCAAAACCTTCAGCGCCGCGCGCGCGCCGGCCTCGGGCGCACAGGCCAACACATGGCCGGCCAGATTGAACGGCTCGGGGCAGGGCGGTGAGGGGGCTTCGGCATGGACAGAATACATCCTTTCCTGCTACCTCTCGCCCCGGCAGCTTGCAACCCGGCAGACCCGCCCCCGGTCCGCACCGATGCGGGACCCTCGCTTGAAAGGCAGCATGATGGGCGAAACTGAAAGCGCGAAAATCATCCGCATCGCGCGCGAAAATGGCACTGAGGATTTGCCCAAACCGGTCGATCTTGCCAGCCGCGTGCGTGAATTGCGCAAGGCCCGTGGCTGGACACTTGAACACGCCGCCAATCAGGCAGGTCTGGCCCGCTCGACACTGTCAAAAATTGAGAATGGCCAGATGTCACCCACCTACGAGGCGCTCAAGAAACTGGCCGACGGGCTGGCGATCTCGATCCCGCAACTGTTCACACCGCCCTCCGGCGGGCAGGTGACGGGCCGCATGGCGCTGACCCGCGCCACCGAAGGGCAGCCGCATGTCACCTCCACCTATGAACATGAACTGCTGGCAACCGACCTCACGCGTAAACAGATGCTGCCCTACCGCGCTCGGATTCGCGCCCGCAGCTTTGATGAATTCGGCGGCTGGGTGCGTCACGATGGCGAAGAGTTCCTTTATGTCCTGACCGGCACCGCACGGCTTTATACCGAGTCCCATGAACCTGTGGATCTCAGACGCGGCGACAGCGCCTATTACGACGCCAGCATGGGGCACAACCTGATTTCGACCTCGCCCGAAGACGCCACCGTGCTTTGGGTCACCTCACTGGCCTGACCCGGCTTTTTTTTTGGTAAAAATACTCAAATAGCGACGCTCCAACCGGGCGCATCAGCCGTCTTTGGCGTCATCGCCAAACCGCGCATCATCATCAGACTCATCCTCGCCCTCGCCGACATATTTAGCCGAGAGGGTGATCGAATGGTTGTCATGGCGCGGGTCCATCACAACGTCAGAGGGCAACTCGCCGACGATCCATTCGCGGATCTCTTCGCGCGCCTCTGCAGGTTCTTGACCGTTCATTCCGGCCACATAGGCGATGAAGGCACGCTGATCGCCGTCGATCTCATCCAGATCGGCTTCATCCGCCTGAGGCCAACGGTCTATGATCGCGTCATAAAAAGCCGGCCAGTTTTCCTGGACATGGTGCCATTTCATTCGTGTTCTCCGTTTCCTTGCAATCTTGCGATGGTTGGCCCCCTATATGCGAGTTTGCCGTCAATCGGTGAAAACGCAAAGGAAAATCGGATCAGAACCAGCTTTGCACCTGACGCGCGCCACCAGAGACATCATCCCCTACACCCGCGACGGTGTTGCACCCTGCAAGGGCTACCAGACAGGCCAGAATCATCAGTTTTTTCATTTCACTGCCTCATACCACCAGACATCGGGCTGAAAGCCCGGCCAATCTCCGTATAGCGGAATCCGCCGGGGAAAGTGAAGATCCCGATCATAGGCCAGCCGCGAGACTTTGCTATACCAGATGGGAATCACATAGCGCCCCGCGGTCAACACCCGGTCGAGCGCCTGCACGGCAGCGGTGAATTCGGCTTCGCTGTCGGCGGCCAACATCGCGGCAATCATCGCCTCGGCGGCGGGGGAATTCATTCCCATCCAGTTACGGCTGCCCGGCTGTTTTACCCCCTGCGCGCCCCAGTAAAGCATCTGCTCATTTCCGGGGCTTAGCGAAAGCGCGCGGGTATACCAGGCCATGTCGAAATCATAGGTATTGGTGCGCTCCTTGTATTGGGCGTCATCCACCGTGGTCAGACGCGGCGCGATGCCCAGCCGGGTCAACGCCTCGGTATAGATGTCGACGATGGATTGCACTTCGGCTGCGCCCTGCGCCAAGACAATCTCAAAGGTGAAGGGCGCGCCTTGGGCGTTTTTCAAAACCCCGTCGTCGTCCACGGTCCAGCCCGCATCTTCCAGCAGGCGCATCGCCTTGCGGCTATTGCCGCGGTTCAATTCGGTCCCGTCTGCAATGGGTAAGACATAGCCTTCAAGCGTGCCGGGGATCAGATCGCCAGCAAAGGGCGCCAGCAATGCGGCCACCCGCCCGGTCGCCGGCCCCGGCGCCATACCCAAGGCGGAGTTGGAAAAATACGAGCTGATCCGCGGCTCGGTCCCGTCATTGAGCGTGGCGTTGATGAATTCAAAGTTGAACGCCAGTGTCAGCGCTTCGCGCACGCGCCAATCGGCAAAAACGGGTCTGCGGGTATTGAACACCAACCCGGTGATCCCGGATGGCCGGTGGTGCGGAATTTCGGCTTTCTCGACCTTGCCTGAACTGACCGCCGGAAACGTATATTCGCGCGCCCATTTGGCGCTGTTGGTTTCGCGCCATGTGTCGATCTCGCCGCCCTTGAACGCCTCAAATACCACGCCGCCATCGCCGAAATAATCATAGCGGATTTCATCAAAGTTGTACTGGCCCCGGTTAAGGGGCAGATCCTTGCCCCACCAGTCGGGATTGCGTTTCAGGCTGATGAACCTGCCCGGCTCAAACCGATCGACCACATAGGGGCCCGACCCGATCGGCACCTCCAGTGTCGAGGCGGCAAAGTCCTTGCCCCGCCACTGTGCCTTTTTCAAAATCGGGCGCATCCCCATCAGCAGCGCAAGTTCGCGGTCAGGCGCATCAAAGGTGAAGCGGACGGACCGCGGGCCGGTCTGCTCCATTTTTGCGACCTTCGCCCAGGCGGTGTGATAGCGGGCATGGCCCTTGGTGCCCAAGGTTTCATAGCTCCACATCACGTCATCAACGGTGACCGGGGTGCCGTCTGAAAAGCGGGCGTTTTCACGCAGGGTAAATTCGACGTAAGAGCGCGCCTCATCGGTATCACTGCTTTCGGCCAGCAGCCCGTAAAGCGTGAACGGCTCATCCGCACTGCGGCCCATGAGTGATTCGACTGTGTAGGCGGCGACACCAGCGGCGGCCCGCCCTGACAGGATCCAGGGGTTGAGGGAATCGAATCCGCCCGATTCGCCCAAGCGAATACGGCCGCCTTTGGGGGCGTCGGGGTTGGCGTAGGGCAGATGATCAAACCCGGCCGGCAGGGCAGGGCTGCCGTACATCGCTATACCATGTGTTGCGTCCGCATGGGCTGCGGCCCCCATCAATACAGGGCCCAAAGCGACAAGGCAGCACCGCAGGCCCCGCAAAAACACCAATTTCAGCATCGCGATAACCCCGGCTTGCCTGTTCTTTTCGGGGCGAAGCTAGCTTTGCACGGCGCGATACGCAAACTTTTCCCTTGGATTACGGCAACTAAGCGCTTATAAGATACCTACTGCTCGATAGGTTTCTTGCCTGTATGAAACCTGCCTCATGACTTAACGCCCGCCTCGTGCGGGCGTTTTTTTTTGCATGACGTTTGGGGTGTGAACGGGCAATCGCGCAACTGTCACCACATGCGGAAAGGATCTGTTCATGCCCCCCACATCGGCTGGGAGGGGACCAGATCATTGGCCGGGCGTTTCTTATGGGTGACAGAAGGGCCGCCCCGTGAGAGACCGCCGGGGGCTTCGCGCCCCCGGACCCCCGCGGAGTATTTTTGCCAAAAAAAAGCCAGAGGGGGGGGAGGGGGCGCGGTTGGGGGCTGTTGCAGCTGGACGCGCGGGTCTTAGGGCTTGGGCGGCGTGGTTGGGTCTTTTGGGTTGGGATAGACCAAGCCTGCGGAAATGATCAGTTTGGCCGCGTCTTCGACCCCCATATCCAGATAGATCAGGTCTGTTTCGGGGACGAACAGCAAAAACCCCGAGGTCGGGTTTGGTGTGGTGGGCAGGAAGACCGACATCACGTCGCCGTCGTGGGGGGTGCGCAGCAGCACCTCGCCCTTGGCTTTGGTGGAGACAAAGCCGATCGCCCAGATGCCGGGGCGCGGGTATTCGACCAGGCAGGCCTTGTCAAAGTTGGATTCGGTCTGTGCAAAAACGGTTTCAGCGATTTGTTTCAAGCCATTGTAGATCGAGCGGATGACCGGCATCCGATCGACCAGCCCTTCGCCCCAGCGCAACAGCGAGCGGCCGAAAAACCCCTTGGCCAGCCAGCCTGCAATAACCGTGAAAACCAAAAAGATGATCACCCCGAGGCCACGCAGGTTGATCCCGATATATTGTTCGGGTTGCCAGCGTTCGGGGATCAGCGGCAGCACCCAACCGTCGATCCAGCCGGTGACCGTCCAGATCAGCCACAGCGTCAGGCCAATGGGTGCCACGACGACCAGCCCGGTCAGGAACGAGGCGCGCAAGGTTGCAAAGACGCTTCGCTTGCGCGGCGCGGGATCGGGGTCGGTCATCTGGCGGTTCCCTCCGGGTTTGGCGTAACTTATGGAGGGGGGCGGGGTGCTGCAATGGGCAGCTTAGGTCTGGCGCTCGATTTCCAGGGCAATTGCGGCGCCCAGACGCGCATTGTTCAGCACCAGCGCGATGTTGGAGGCTAAAGACCGCCCTTCGGTCAGCTCGAAGATGCGTTGCAACAGGAAGGGGGTGACGGCTTTGGCGCTGATCCCCTGGGCTTCGGCCTCGGAAAGGGCGGCCTCGATCACCGGGGTGATGTCTTCGCGGGCGATTTCGGCGGCTTTCGGGATCGGGTTGGCGATCAGCTGGCCGCCGGGCAGGCCGATGCGCGCGCGCATGAGATGGGCGGCGGCGATTTCGGCGGCGCTGTCCATGCGCAGCGGCGCCGTCAGGCCCGAGCTGCGCGACCAGAAGGCCGGGAATTTGTCTTGCCCCAGGGCGATGACCGGCACCCCCAGCGTTTCAAGCACCTCAAGCGTTTTCGGCAGATCAAGGATGGCTTTCGCGCCCGCAGCAACCACCGTGACCGGGGTTGCCGCCAGTTCCGACAGATCAGCAGAGATGTCAAACGAGGTTTCGGCGCCGCGGTGCACACCGCCGATACCGCCGGTGGCAAAGACGTGGATCCCGGCCAGATGGGCACAGATCATCGTTGCGGCGACTGTCGTGGCGCCGGTGCGGCCCATTGCGAGGCAGGCGGCCAGATCGGCACGGCTAAGCTTCATCGCATCGGGTGTCTGCGCCAGTTGGTCCAGCTCGACTTCGGTCAGGCCGATGTGGATGTGGCCGTTTTGAATGGCGATGGTGGCGGGAACGGCACCGGCTGCGCGGACCTCGGCCTCGACCGCGCGGGCGGTTTCAAGGTTTTGCGGGTAGGGCATGCCGTGGGTGATGATCGTGCTTTCCAGCGCCACGACGGCGCGGCCGGTATCAAGGGCGGCGCGGGCTTCGGGTGAATAGCTGAGGGGGGCGGTCATGTGGCGATATCTCCTGAGACGTAGCGCGCAGCGGCGTCAAGTGCCGCGGCAAGGGATGCGGCGCGGTCCAGCCCGCGCCGTTCGGCCACCAGATGGGCGGCCATGAAAGTATCGCCCGCGCCGGTGACACGGGTCACCAGAACGGGCGGTGGGGTCTGGGTCAGAACGCTGCCCTGCGCGCCGTCGGCGGCGGTGTGGGCGCCATTGGTGACCAGAACGCGGTGCGCACCACGCGCTATCAGCCCTTCGGCGGCCTCGGGGGCGCTTTCAAAGCTGCGCTGACAAAGCAGCCCCGCCTCATCAAGGTTGACATAAAGTGTTGCGTTGGGGTGATCCAGCAAGGGGCGCAGCCGTTCGGCCTTGCCGGGGCTGGCGGGGGCAATCCGCAGATCGGCCAGGGCGAAAAGCGGCGATATGGCGATTGTGGCCAAGAGCGACTCGGTCAGGTTCCCGTCCAGCGCCACCGGGCCGGCCCAGGGCTTTGCCGCGCTGCCCAAGGCGCCATCGGCAAGCGGGCGCAGGATCTTGTCGCCCACGGCTTCCAGCGAATGGGCGTCTGCGATAGCGGCGATCAGGCCATTGGCACCCTCGATCGCCATATAACGATCTGTCGGCAGATCGTTTGAGCGGTAAATATGATTGCAGATCAGGCCCATATGCGCGGCGCTTGCGATCAACTCGTCGCCCTCGGCGTCGCGGCCCACGGTAGAAAGCAGCGCCGGCCGCATGCCAAAGCGGGCCAGCGTCATCGCGATGTTCATCGCGACACCCCCCGGCAACCGAGTAATCCGCCCCGGCACATCCGAGCCCTCGCGCATATGCCCGGGCGTGCGACCGATAATGTCCCACAGCACCGAGCCGATGCACAAGATATCCGCTGTCTGGTTCATCCCTGATTCCTGCCCAATCGCGCCGGGTTCCACAAGGGGGACTGGCGCGCCCTTGTGCAAGTGCCGATGCCCTCAACGGGGGCATTCCCGCCAGAAAGAGCGCGCGTTGTGTTGAATTTGAACCCTTGTGCAAACGTGGGTTACCGCGCGGGGGCGGTCGCCGGTGTTTCGATGGGCGGCACTTTTTTGAGGTAGGCGGCAACGGCGCTGCGGTCTTCGGCTGAGAGCCGCGCGAAATTGCCTACGACCAGCGCCATATGACCGCCTGCGCTGTCATACTCGGGGGTGAAGCCCGTATTCAGATAGTCGGCGATTTCGGCTGCCGACCACTTCAGGCGCGCTGGGGTGATATTCGGGAAGCGGCCCTTGGCGCCGGGTATCGGGGCGCCGGCAAGCCATTGGTCGCGCTGCAAGCCGCCCAGCAGGTTGCGTGGGGTGTGGCATTCGGCGCAGTGCCCCAATGCCTCGGCCAGATAGCGGCCACGGGTTTCGTCGGGAGTCAGATCACCCGCGATAACCCAATCGGTATTGAGAAACAGGAATTTCCAGCCGCCCAAGGTGCGGCGGAGGTTGAAGGGAAAGCCCACCTCATGCGGCTGGCTGGGTGTGGCCACAGCGGGCAGGGTGGCCAGATAGGCGCGCAGGTCCACCACATCTTGCGGGGTGGCCTTGGCGTAGCTGGCATAGGGGAAGGCGGGGTAATAATGTGTCCCTTCGGGCGAAATGCCGCGCATCATTGCGTTGGCAAGGTCATCACTGCTCCAACCGCCGACACCTTGGATGGGATCGTTCGAGATATTGGGCGCGATGAAGGTGCCAAAGGGGGAGGGGAATTTTTGCCCGCCGCCCAGTTCCAGCATCTGATCGCCCTTGGCCCCCGCAGTCATGTGGCACGAGGCGCAGCCGCCGGCCCAGAACACCTGCTCTCCGTGGGCGGGGTCAGCGACCAGCCCGACCAGCGCATCAGCGGGCAGTGGGTTCGGGCGGGTGATGAACCAAAAGGCGGCCAGCCCCGGCAGGGCAAGAACAAGGGCAAGACGAAACAGGCGGCGCATGAAAGGCTCCTTTCACCGGGGGGTGATTTTGGCGGTGCCGCGGAACGGGCCGGGGCAAGACCCCTGACTGTGCCAGCTTTTTACACCCGCGCCAACCGCTTGGCGGTCAGGGGCGAAAACCGCGTGCCGGGTTGCGGTTGGCGGGCAGCGTCGCCCAGTCGGGCCACAGCCCCGCCCATTCCAGCCCGAACAGCAACAAGCAAAGGGCCACCACCAACGCCACCAGCTTGACCCGCGTCCACGAGGGCGGCCTGCGCGACCATTTGGACATCCGCAAAAGCCATGTCAGATTCATTCGGTGAACCGCACTTTGCCGATATAGGGCAGGTTCCGGTTGCGCTGCGCAAAGTCGATACCGTAGCCCACCACAAACTCATCGGGAATTTCGAACCCGGTCCAGGTGGCTTTGACCGGCACTTCACGGCGGCTGGGTTTGTCCAAAAGCGCGCAGACTTCCAGCCGTTTGGGGTTGCGTGCGCGCAGCATCGTCAGCACATGGCCCAGCGTGAATCCGGTATCGACGATATCTTCGACGACCAGCACATCCTGCCCTTCAATCCCCGACCGCAGGTCCTTCAGGATCCGCACTTCGCGCGAGGACGACAGGCCGTCACCATAGCTTGACGCCTCAAGAAAATCGACCTGCACCGGCAAATCAATTTCGCGCACCAGATCAGCGATGAACACGAATGAACCGCGCAGCAGCCCGACCACCACCAGCTTGTCGGAGCCCTTGTAGGCCGCAGTTATTTCCTGGGCCAGTTCTTCGACCCGCGCGGCGATCGCCTTGGCCGAAATCATCTGATCAATGACATAGGGGCGGTGCGTCATGGCTACCTCTTGATTTCTGGCCACTGTTTAACGCAAACACGCACGGAAAGTCACGGGTTGGATTGCGAAAAAGGGACGGGGATGCCGACACATTCGGAAAAACGGGTGATGCCTTATAGCGCGGCGCAGATGTATGATCTGGTGTCGGATGTGGCGCGCTACCCCGAGTTCTTGCCGTGGAATTCGGCGGCACGGGTGCGGTCGCGCAGGCCGGGGCCGGATGGCTCAGAAGTGCTGGAGGCGGATCTGGTGATCTCGTTCAAGGTGTTTCGCGAACGTTTCGGCAGCCGGGCCACGCTTTGGCCGGCCCGCAACCGGGTCGAGGTCGAATACCTTGACGGGCCGTTCAAATATCTGCGCAGCTGGTGGACCTTTGCCGACCGCCCCGAAGGCGGTTGCGACGTTGAGTTTTTCGTCGATTTCGAGTTTCGCAACATTATTTTGCAAAAGGTCATCGGCGTGGTTTTTGATGAGGCGATGCGCCGGATCGTGCGCGCGTTCGAGCAACGGGCGAAGGTGCTTTACGGCTGACCCGGCAACGCCGCTGCCAATAGCGCGAGCGCATGGTCGCGGGCGGCTTGCCGCACCGCCGCGCGGCCCAGGGCGCCGAAATCGCGGGTTTCAGTGATGACCGGCTTGCCGGTTTCGGCCAATCCGAAACAGACGCGCCCCTCGGGTTTGAATTCTGATCCACCGGGGCCAGCGATGCCGGTGACGGACACCACCAACCCGGCCTGCGAATGAGAGAGCGCGCCCAAGGCCATCTCAGCCGCGACTTCTTCGCTAACCGCGCCGTGGGCGGCCAGTGTGGCAGGCGATACGCCCAGCATCTCGGTTTTGGCGGCGTTGGAATAGGTTACAAAACCCCGATCGAACACGTCCGACGACCCCGGCACATCGGTCAGCGCCACGGCCACCATGCCCCCGGTGCAGCTTTCAGCAGTAGCGATGCGAAGCGATTTGGCGCGGGCGGCGGCAAGAATGGCTTCGGGCGTCACATCAGCACCCCATGCGCTATACCGGCGGCGATAATCGTTGCAATACCTGCAAAAACCCCGGCCCAGAGGTCATCGAGCATCACCCCCGCCGCGTCGTGGCGGCGGTCGGCGCGGCCCACCAGCCACGGTTTCCAGATGTCGAACAGCCGGAAAAACAAAAAGGCGGCGATCCAGCCGGGATAGGCCACCACGGCCCAATCGTCCAACCCGCGTCCCCAAAATGCCGCGGCCGGGAACAAAAGCGCCAGCCACTGGCCCGCAACCTCATCAATAACGATTTCTGACGGGTCTTCGCCGGGGCGGTCCGCCAATTCACGGCCCACCGCCCAGAATCCCAGTGCCGTGACCAGCGCGGTAGCCAGCACCAAAACCGGAAAGCCCAGATACCGGTCAATCGCCAGGCCCAAAACCAGCGCCGCCGCCGAGCCCCAGGTGCCGGGCGCGGGGCGCAGTTTGCCAACCCAAAAGAACGTCGTGATGAAATTGATCATTTGCTCACCAGTGTTGCGGTGGCGATGGCGGCGATACCCTCTTCGCGGCCGGTAAAGCCAAGCCGTTCCGATGTTGTGGCCTTGACCGAAACACGGGTCGGTGCCATGCCGGTTATACGGGACAGTTCCGCAGCCATTTCAACAGCATGCGGCCCGATCTTTGGGTGCTCACAGATCAGCGTCACATCAACGTTTGAAATGGTGTAACCCTTATCCCGTGCCAGCGCCGCGGCATGCGCCAGAAAAATCTCGCTCGCCGCGCCTTTCCATTGCGGGTCCGAGGGGGGGAAATGGCGGCCGATATCGCCTTCGGCCAGCGCGCCATAGATCGCGTCCGTCAGGGCGTGCATCCCCACATCGGCGTCGGAATGGCCCAGAAGACCGCGCGAATGTGGCACCCGCACACCGCAAAGCACCACGTGATCCCCCTCGCAAAAGGCGTGAACATCAAAGCCGTTACCAAGTCTTACATCCATTTCAGCCCCCAAGATGCGTTCTGCACGGGCAAAATCTTCGGCCCAGGTGATTTTCAGATTGTCCTCGCTGCCCGGCACAATGGCAACCGGCAGACCGGCACGGCCGGCGATTTCCACATCATCGGCGGCAGGTGCCGGATGCGCGCGGTAGGCGGCAAGGATAGATGCGAAGTCAAAGCCTTGCGGGGTTTGCGCCCGGTAAAGGCCACTGCGATCCTCGGTGCCCGAAACGGTGCCGTCCGCCACGCGCCAAAGCGCGTCGGTCACCGCCAGGCCGACCGCGGCGGCAGGCCCGTGATCAAGTGCGCGCACCACGGCAGCTACGACCGCCGGCGGCGTCAAAGGCCGTGCGCCGTCATGGATAAGAACCTTGGATACACCTGTGTTATCAAGTGCTTCCAGTGCGTTTCTCACGCTGTCCGTGCGGGTCTCTCCGCCCGCAACCAGCGTGACCTTGCCGCCAAACTCTGCCAAACCGCGCACCATGTCATCGGGGTGCAGCACCAGAACGATACGCCCGACATCCGCAAAAGCCGCTACCGTGCGCGCCAGCACCGATTTCCCGGCAAGGGATTGCCACTGTTTGGGCAGGGCGCTACCTGCGCGGATGCCGCGCCCGGCGGCCACGATAATAACCGCGACTGTCATCTTTCCTCCGAAACTGTCCTGAAACGGCTTAGGGCAAGGCCCGCAAAGGTGCAATCCGCCGCGTTGGCGGGGGTTGCGCCCTGTTTTTAGGCATGTGCTGTGATTTATTGCGCTGACGCTATGGTCTGAATTGTGATTCTGGCCGCAAACGGCTATTCCCTCGACCGATGGCACAAGGAACAGGCATGTGACGATTCAACTGGCGCAGATGCGGCTTGATCCGCCGGTGTTTCTGGCCCCGATGGCCGGGATCACCGATCTGCCGTTTCGGCGGATGGTGGCGCGGTTTGGCGCGGGGCTGGTGGTCTCGGAAATGGTTGCCTCGGGCGAGATGCTGACCGCCAAACCCTCAGTCCGGGCCAAGGCGCGCGCCGATCTGGGGTTGGATATGGCCGCCTCGGTGCAGCTGGCGGGGCGCGAGGCGGGCGCCATGGCCGAGGCTGCCCGCGTGGTCGCAGACATGGGCGCCAGGATCATCGACATCAACATGGGTTGCCCGGCCAAGAAGGTGACGGGGGGGCTGTCAGGTTCAGCGCTGATGCGCGACCCGGACCATGCGCTGACGCTGATTTCGGCGGTGACAGGGGCGGTAGACGTGCCGGTCACGCTGAAAATGCGGCTGGGGTGGGATGATGAAACCCATAACGCCGCGTCAATTGCCAAACGGGCCGAGGATGCAGGCGTGTCGATGGTGGTGATCCACGGTCGCACCCGGATGCAGTTTTACAAAGGCAGGGCGGATTGGTGCGCGATCAGCGCGGTGAAGGCCGCCGTTTCGATCCCGGTGGTGGCCAACGGCGATATTGTCGATGTGGCCAGCGCAAGGGCCGCGCGGGCGGTGTCGGGCGCGGATGGGGTAATGGTGGGGCGCGGGGCGCAAGGGGCTCCGTGGCGGCTGGCCGAAATTGCCCATACGCTGCACGGAACACCGGCGCCAAACGTGCCGCAAGGGGCGGCGCTGGCCGATTTCATCGCCGAGCATTACGAGGCGATCCTGGGCTTTTACGGTGCCGCGATTGGCCTGCGGCTCGCGCGCAAGCATCTGGGTTGGTATGCCGATGTCGCCGGGGCACCGCTGCGCGCCGATATGATGGTGTCCGACAGCCCGCAGGCCACATTGGCACTGATTGCGCGCGCCTTTGGTGAAAGGCTGGCGGCATGACGTTACCGGCGCCGGGGGTTATCTGGAATTCACTGCCGACGCCTGCGTTGTTGATCGACGGGGCCGACAGGGTGGCTGAAACCAACCCCGCAGCCGAAGCGTTCCTGAACCTGTCATCCCGCGCGCTGAAGGGCCAAAGCCTGTTTGAACGTCTCGCAATCGCGGCACCCCTGGAAGAGATTTTGGCGCGGGTCCGGGGCAGTCATTCGGCGCTGTTCATCAACGATGTCGATGTCACGACCGGCCAACGCGCCCCCGTGCAATGCAACCTGCAACTGGCACCGATGGGTGATGACCCCACCGTCGTCTTGTTGCTGATCACCCCGCGCGACATTGCCGACCGCTTGGGCCGTGCCTATCAGGTCAAATCTGCGGCCCGTTCAGCCATTGGCATGGCCGAAATGCTCGCGCATGAGATCAAGAACCCCTTGGCCGGTATCGCCGGGGCCGCCCAGCTGCTTGGCATGAACCTCGGCGGGGAAGACCTTGAATTAACGGACCTTATCGTGGATGAGACCCGACGGATCGTAAAGCTGCTGGAGCAGGTCGAGCAGTTTGGAAACATCCGCCCGCCTGATCGGCAACCGGTCAATCTGCATGGCATTCTGGACCGGGCGCGCAAATCGGCGCTGGTCGGGTTTGGCGCCCATATGCGCATCATCGAGGATTACGACCCCTCATTGCCGCTGACGCTGGGGGACGCCGACCAGTTGACGCAAGTGTTTCTGAATCTCATCAAAAACGCCGCCGAGGCCGCACACCACAGCAAGACCGGCGGCGGCACGATCCGCCTGCATACGTTCTACGATCAGGCGCTGCGCCTGCGCCGCGCCGATGGCACCGGGGTCGTGTTGCCGCTTCAGGTTGAGGTTATCGACGATGGCCCCGGCATTGCCCCTGAAATCGCCGCCGAGGTGTTTGAGCCCTTTGTTTCGGGGCGCGAAAACGGGACCGGCCTTGGTCTTGCGGTGGTGTCGAAAATCATTGCAGAGCACGGCGGCTGGGTCACCCTCGAGTCAACACCCGGACGCACGATCTTGCGCATATCCTTGCCTGTGGCACCCGGAATTTCGGAGAAAAGCTGATGGATGGCACCGTTCTTGTCGCGGATGATGACCGCACGATCCGCACCGTGCTGACGCAGGCGCTGACGCGGGCAGGCTGCAAGGTGCATGCGACCGCCAGCCTGACCACGCTGATGCGCTGGGTAGAAGAGGGTAAGGGCGATCTGGTGATCTCGGATGTGATGATGCCCGATGGTAATGGGCTTGAGGCGCTGCCGCGTATCGCGCATGAACGCCCCGGTTTGCCGGTGATCCTGATTTCTGCGCAAAATACCATTGTCACCGCAATTCAGGCGGCCGAGGCGGCGGCCTATGACTACCTTCCCAAACCGTTCGATCTGCCGGATTTGATGAAGCGCGCCGCCCGCGCGCTGGAGCGAAAGCACCACGCGACCCCGTCCCGCCCAAAGGGGACGCAAGAGGCGGTGGACGATCTGCCGCTGGTCGGGCGCACTGCCGCGATGCAGGCGCTTTATCGGTTGGTCGCCCGTGTGATGAACACGGATCTGACGGTGCTGATCAGTGGCGAAAACGGCACCGGGAAATCGCTGATCGCGCGCGCGATCCACGATTTTTCCGACCGCCGGGCACGGCCCTTTGTTGTTGTTCAGACCTCTGATCTGCTGGGGGCGGATGGGCCTGCAACGTTGCTTTCAAGGGCACGCGGAGGCAGTCTTATCTTTGACGAGATCAGCGACTACGATGATGAGGCACAGGCCCGCGTCGTGCGGATGCTGGATGCGCTACCCGACCCCACCCCCCGAATCATCGCCACGGCGCAGGTTGATCTGATGCCGCTGATCGAAGCCGGGCGTTTCCGGCAGGATCTGTTCTACAGGCTGGGCGGTGTTACGCTGTCGGTGCCGGCGTTGCGAAGCAGGGTCGAAGATGTGCCGCTTTTGGCGGATCATTTCCTGGCGCGCGCTGAGCGCGACGGGCTTGGCGTGCGCCATTTAAGCGCAGATGCAATGGCGCTGGTGTGCGCCCATGCCTGGCCGGGCAATGTCCGCCAGTTGGAAAACACCCTTCGCAGCCTGGTTGCGACCTCACCCGAAGCGGAAATAACCCGCACCGAGGTTGAGCAAACACTGACCAGCCAGCCGGTGATCGCGCCATTTCACAAAGGCACCGAAGGGGAAAAACTGGCCGACTCTGTTGCGCGGCACCTGAACCGGTATTTTGACCTGCATGGAAACAATCTGCCTCCGCCGGGGCTTTATGATCGCATAATCCGTGAAATCGAAATCCCGCTGATTGAAATTGCGCTGGAGGCGACCGGCGGTAATCAGGCCAAATGTGCCGATCTTTTGGGGATCAACCGCAATACCTTGCGTAAAAAGATCACCGAGCTTGATATTCAGGTGACACGACGGCGCAAACTGATGTAAACCCGCCACAGGTATGCGTTGCAATTCTGCCCGATAGAATCGAGCCCCTGCAAAGGGACGCCCGAAATGAATTGGCGGATCGCAGCGCAGGTTTGACGCCGGGGGAATGTTTGCACAGCACGGCACACAAAGTGGCCTGGGACAGATTGAGCCGGCTTAGGCGGCAACGGCGGGTACGCAATTTTGCCACACTGTCGTTGGTTGTTCTGGGGCCTGCGCTTGCCGTGGCGACGTTCCTCGTCATGGGGCCGTTCGGGCAGGGCGCGGCCTCGGCATCGCTGCGGTTGATCTTGCTGGCGGATTTCGTCTACTTCCTGCTGCTGGCGGGGTTGATCCTGTCGCGGTTGTTGCAGGTGGTGGCGGCACGGCGCGCCGGGTCTGCGGGGTCGCAGCTGCATCTGCGGCTGACCGGGGTGTTTGCGGGAATTGCGCTGGTGCCGACCGTGTTGGTGGCCTTGTTTGCCGGGCTCACGCTCAACATCGGGCTTGAGGGCTGGTTTTCAGACCGGGTTCGTGAAGTGGTGGGCACGTCATTGGCCGCCGCCGAGGCCTATCAGGAAGAACATCAGCGCGACCTGACCAAGGATACCGAGGCGCTGGCCGCGTTTTTGAACCTGCGCCGCCAGGCCGCGACCTTTTTGTCGGATGGCGATCTGCGCGAATTGCTGACCCAGGGCCAGGCGGGTATCCAGCGCGGTCTGCGCGAGGCATTCGTGATCGACGCCACCGGCGAGATCCGCGCCCGCGGCGAACGCAGTTATCTGTTCGACTTTGAAAAACCCACGCCCGAAAGCATTGCCCGCGCGGATGCTGGCGAAACGGTGCTGATCGAGGATTGGCCCAACAGCGAATTTCGCGCCATTATCGCGCTTGATGCCTATGTGGACCGCTACCTTTACGTCAGCCGCGCGGTGGATGGCCAGATTTTGTCGCTGCTGGACGACACCCGCGAAACCGTCGGGCTTTACCAGCAGTTGGAGGCGACCCGTGGCAAGGTCGTGTTCGAATTCGGGCTGGTCTATTTCGGCTTTGCGCTGATCCTGATTCTGGCGGCAATCTGGTTGGGGCTGTGGTTTGCCGAACGGCTGTCACGTCCGATCGGGCGGCTTGCACAGGCGGCCCAGCGGGTAGGGGCGGGCGATCTGGACAGCCGTGTGATCGAAGAGCCGGGGGATGATGAAATCGCCACGCTTGGGCGCGCGTTCAACGATATGACCAGCCAACTCAAGGGGCAGCGCGCGCAACTGGTGGATAGTCATCGCGCCACCGAGGAACGCGGCCGGCTGTTTGATTCGGTGCTGTCATCGGTTACCTCGGGGGTGATCGGGTTGGATGCCACGGGCGACATCGACTTTTTGAACCGTGCGGCAACGCGGCTTTTGGGGCTTTGCGCAGAGCGCGATCATGACCGCCCCCTGACCGAGGCTGTGCCCGAATTTGCCGCCCTGTTCGGGCGCCTTCAGGCCGGTCTGGCCGAGGTCGCGCAAGAAGAGGTGCGGCTATCGCGCGATGCCAAACTGGAAAGCCTGCTGGTGCGGATGGCTATCCGGCGCGGCGCCGATAACGCGCTTGAGGGCTATGTGGTCGCCTTTGACGATGTGACCGAACTGGTCAGCGCGCAGCGTATGGCTGCCTGGGGCGATGTAGCGCGCCGTATCGCCCATGAGATCAAGAACCCGCTGACCCCGATCCAGCTATCGGCGGAACGGTTGCAGCGCAAATTTGCCCCTCTGGCCGGGAACGAGGCCGAGGCGCTTGAGCAATATACCGGTGTGATCATACGCCAAACCAATGACTTGCGCCGCATTGTTGATGAATTTTCACGCTTTGCCCGGATGCCCGAACCCGACCGCCGCGACCATGATCTGGCCCACCTGATGCGCGATGCGGTCTTGCTGCAAGAGGGCGCCTTGCATGGGGCGCACCTGATTGCGGATATTCCCAAAGACCCGGTGATCGTGGAACTTGACGCCACGATGATCAGTCAAGCGGTCACGAACCTGATCAAGAACGCCGGAGAAGCCATTGAAAGCCTGTCTGAAAAGGGTGCGCCGGACGGCTGGATCCCAGAGGTTCGGATCGCAATGGCCGCAACCCCGGCCCAAGTGACCATCACCATTGCAGACAATGGTATCGGCCTGCCGCCTGACCGCGCACGGCTGTTTGAACCCTATGTGACGACACGGTCAAAAGGCACCGGGCTGGGCCTGCCGATCGTCAAGAAAATCATCGAAGAACATGGCGGCACGCTGACCCTGGCGGATGCGCCCGCCTTTACCCAAGAGGGTCATCAAGGTGCCCTTGCGGAAATCCGTCTGCCCCGCGCCCGCGCGGCGGCCCGTGCAATCAAGGAGAGGGCAGAGGCCCCGACAGGATCGAAATGAGCGATATTCTGATTGTTGACGACGAAAAAGACATCCGCGACCTGATCGCAGATATTCTCAAGGATGAGGGCTTTGCGACCCGTGTTGCCGGCAACGCCGATGACTGCATGGCCGAAATCAACACCGAGCCCCCGGCGCTGATGATCCTTGATATCTGGCTGAAAGACAGCCGGATGGACGGGATCGACATCCTCAAGCAGGTCAAACGCGACAACCCCGAGATCCCGGTGGTGATCATTTCAGGCCATGGCAACATCGAAATAGCCGTCGCTGCGATCAAACAGGGGGCCTACGATTTTATCGAAAAGCCGTTCAACATCGACCAGTTGATGGTGGTGATCACCCGCGCGATGGAAACGGCCCGGCTACGCCGCGAAAACACCAGCTTGCGCCGACGTGACCTTAGCGTGGCGGACATGCTGGGCAATTCCGTTGCCTTTCGCAAACTGAAGGATCAGCTTGACAAGGTTACCAAATCCAACGGGCGGGTCATGCTGACCGGCGAGCCGGGGGCGGGCAAGGAAATGGCCGCCCGCTACATCCATCAACACTCGAACCGCGCGGCTGCAGCTTTCGTCACCGTCACCTCGGCCTCGATTGCGCCTGATCGGATGGAGGAGGTGCTTTTTGGGCGCGAAACGCCCGAACGCGGTGTGGAAAAGGGGCTGTTGGAGCAGGCCCACGGGGGGGTGATCTATTTCGATGAGGTGGCCGATATGCCACTGGGCACCCAGTCTAAAATCCTGCGTGTGCTGACCGAACAGCAATTCACCCGCGCCGGTGGCGCAGACAAGGTGCGCGTTGATTTGCGGGTGATATCGTCCACCACCCGCGATCTACCGGTCGAAATTGCCGCTGGGCACTTTCGGCAGGAACTTTTTGACCGGCTCAATGTGGTGCCGATAGCGGTACCCGCCCTGTCTGAGCGGCGCGAGGATATTCCCCTGATTGCCCACCATTTCATCGAGGGTTTCAACCAGGCGCAAGGCCTGCCATTGCGTGAGATCGGTGAAGAGGCCGCGGCGATGATGCAGACCATGGATTGGCCCGGCAATATACGGCAGCTGCGCAATGTCATTGAGCGCGTCCTGATCCTTGGTGAGGGCACCGGCCCGATCGAGCCGCGCGAATTGCCCGGCCAGGATGCTGTGCCCGATGAGGGCCGCGTCGTTCTGGGGGGGGCGCTTGCGACATTGCCGTTGCGCGAAGCGCGCGAGCTTTTTGAACGCGAATATCTGCTGACACAGATCAACCGGTTTGGGGGCAATATCAGCCGGACCGCGAATTTCGTGGGGATGGAGCGGTCGGCCCTGCACCGCAAGCTGAAATCGCTTGGCGTAGTGACAACGGCCAAATCCGGTGCGCGCGTCGCGCATCTGGAAGAGGATGAAAACGCAGAGATCTGAGGGTTCTTTCGGGCCAGGATACGGCCACCGAGCGCCTTCAAATCAAGACGGCTTACCCTATCGCGGGTTAACCGGGCACGCAAAACAGGCTCCGATTGACCCAGACAGGGCCGTGGGCCTATGAAGAACGGCACGAGTCTGGCGGAGTGGGTATATGAAAGTCATCATCTGTGGGGCAGGGCAGGTCGGCTGGCAGATCGCACGGCACCTGTCGGGCGAACGCAATGATGTCACCGTTGTGGACAGCAACGCCGAACTGGTCCGTCGGGCCTCGGATACGCTTGATGTGCAGGGAATTGCCGGCTTTGCCTCGCACCCCGATGTGCTGGAGCGCGCCGGCGCGCGGGATTGTGACCTGATCATCGCCGCGACCCATTCAGATGAGGTCAATATGGTCACCTGTCAGGTCGCGCATTCGGTTTTCGGGATCACCCGTAAAATTGCGCGCCTGCGCGCCCAGGCCTATATGGAGCCGCTTTATGCTGATCTTTACCGTCGTGACCACCTGCCCATTGATGTGATCATCAGCCCCGAACGCGAGGTGGCCGAGGCCGCGCTTCAACGGCTTTCTGCGCCGGCAACGTTCGACACGGAAAGTTTCATGGGCGGCAAGGTGCAGCTTTTGGGGATTGCGCTGGATCAGGAATGCCCGGTGCTGGAAACGCCGTTGCGGCAGTTGACGGATCTGTTTTCCACTCTGCGCGCGATTGTAGCCGGGGTTCGCCGCGATGGGCGGCTGTTTGCGCCCGATCCGGGGGACCAGCTGTTTGTGGGGGATCAGATTTATGTTTTCGTTCATATCGAAGACGTGAACCGCACGCTGGAAATTTTCGGCAAGACAACGAAAAAGCAGGAACGCATCGTCATTATTGGTGGCGGTAATGTGGGGTTGGCGGTCGCGCGGGCGCTTGAGGCCCGGACTGACCGGGTTCGCGCCAAGGTGATTGAGCGTTCGCGCCCCCAGGCGGAACGCGCGGCCGACCTGCTGGAACGCACAATCGTTCTTAATGGCGACGGGATGAGCGCTGAGCTGTTGGAAGAGGCCAGTATCAGCCGGGCGGATGCGGTTTTGGCCGTAACCGAGGACGACAAGACCAACATTCTTGTTTCGGTGCGCGCAAAACAGGCCGGCTGCAAAATGGCCATCGCGCTGGTCAACGACCCGACCTTGGTGCCGCTGATGGCGCCTTTGGACATTGACGCCTATATCAACCCGCGCGCCACGACTGTCTCGTCGATTCTGCGTCATATCCGGCATGGCCGGGTGCGCGCGATCTATTCGATCGGTGACGCCGAGGCCGAGGTGATCGAGGCGCAGGTTTTATCGACGTCTCCGATTGCCGGGCGGTTGGTGCGCGACATTGCCTTCCCCGAAGGGGTGCTGATGGGCGCGTTGAAAAAAGAGGACAGGGTGCTTAAACCCACCGGCGACAGCAAGGTTGAAGAGGGCGATGTTATCATCCTCTTTGTGCTTTCGGCCGATGTCCCCGAGGTGGAGCGCCTGCTTCAGGTCTCTATTGATTTCTTCTGATGCGGCGCATTCTGGATCTGCCCTTGTTCGTGATCCTGATGGGGATCAGCGCCTTGGCGATGTATGTGCCTGCGGCCCACGCGCTGACCCTGCGCGATCATGCAACCGCGCGGCCATTCTTTTATTCCGGCACCTTATTTCTGTTTTTGGTGGCGCTTTTGGGGCTGGCCACTGCGGCTAACCGGCCCGGCAACATCGCGCGCAACCATCTGCTGGCCATGGTCGCAGCCTTTACCGTTCTGCCCTTGATGTTGGCGATCCCCTTTAATGAGGCGGTGCCCGATACCGGGCTATTCAATGCCTGGTGGGAAATGGTTTCCTCATTCACGACCACAGGCGCGTCGCTTTACGAACCCGCGCGCCTTGCGCCCAGCCTGCATCTGTGGCGGGCAACAGTGGGCTGGATGGGGGGCTTTTTCATGTTGGTGATGGCTATCGCGGTATTGGCCCCCATGCGGATTGGCGGCTTTGAGGTATTTTTCGCGGCTGGCCCATCCGGCCGGATGACCGACGCAAGCCCCGGCCCGGTTGAACGTGTAGCGGACCCCGGCGATCGGGTCTTGCGCTATGCCATGGCGTTGTTTCCCACCTATCTGGGGCTGACACTGGTGCTGTGGGTGGCGTTGCTGATTTCGGGCGACCCAACCCTGGTGGCACTGTGTCATGCGATGTCAACGCTGGCCACCTCGGGAATTTCACCCATCACCGGGCCGGCGACCGCCCCCTCCGGCATGATGGGAGAGGTGCTGATCTTTCTCTTTTTGATACCGGCCCTGTCGCGCCGCTTCTGGCCCGGCGCCCGAGAGTTGCGCGTGACGAACCGGATATGGGACGACCCCGAACTAAAGCTGGCCGCCAGCCTTGTCCTGATCGTCCCCCTGATCTTGTTCTTGCGCCACTGGATCGCTTCTCTTGAGGTCGCGATAGAGCCGTCACCGGCCATGATGGCCACCTCGCTTTGGGGCGGGTTCTTTACCGTTCTGTCGTTTTTGACCACGACCGGGTTTGAATCCTCAGGCTGGCTTGAGGCGCGCAACTGGTCCGGTCTTGGCACGCCGGGGCTTATTCTGGCGGGTCTGGCGATCACTGGCGGCGGCGTTGCCACGACGGCGGGCGGGGTGCGGCTGTTGCGGGTCTATGCCCTGTTGCGCCACGGCGAACGCGAATTGGAACGGTTGGTGCACCCCGCCTCAATCGGCGGTGGGGGCGTCGTGGCGCGGCGCCTTCGCCGCGAAGGCGCCTATATGTCATGGATATTCTTCATGCTCTTCGCCATGTCGATTGCTGTGGTGATGATGGCGGTGTCGATGGCGGGGTTGGAATTCGAACCCGCCACCATCCTGTCCATTGCGGCCCTGTCCAACACCGGCCCCTTGGCCAGTATCGCGGGCGATGCCCCGATCAACTGGGCCACGCTGACCGACAGCACCAAGGCCATTCTGGTCAGTGCCATGGTGCTGGGGCGGCTTGAAACGCTCGCCATCATCGCGCTTTTCAATCCCGAATTCTGGCGAAACTGAGCTTTCAGAAGATTAGCTTCATAACGGGTTGTTTTTAGGGCTGGAATCTCTTCGATTGCTTAAGCATACTTGACGTTGGGGCCTGGCGCATCTGGCCGCAACCGCACGCACGCTAAGAAAAGACAAAAAAGGCAATAAAAATGGCTGCCGATAAACAAAACCTGCAGGATGCATTCCTGAACCATGTACGCAAGACCAAGGTCCCTGTGACGATATTCCTGATCAACGGCGTCAAACTTCAAGGTGTCATCACCTGGTTTGACAACTTTTGTGTGTTGTTGCGCCGTGATGGCCAATCGCAGCTTGTCTATAAACACGCCATTTCCACCATTATGCCGGGGCAACCGATCTCGCTCTATGAAGGTGACAACTGAGCGATCCCATCCCCGCCCGTGACCGGCCAACCCGCGCCTGGGTCTTGCACCCAGAACTGAAGGGCGCGCAAAGCCGCAGATTGCCCGAACATGGCCTTGCCGAGGCCGTGTCGCTTGCGGCTGCACTGCCCGATCTTGAAGTAATGGGCGCGGATGTCGTGCGCCTGACGCGCGCGCATCCGGGCCATCTGTTCGGCACCGGCAAGATGGATGAGCTGAAGGCAAAAATGACCGAGGCCGAGGTGGACCTTGTGCTGGTCGATGGCCCGGTCAGCCCGGTGCAACAGCGCAACCTTGAAAAGGCCTGGGACGTCAAGCTTCTGGACCGCACCGGTCTGATCCTTGAGATCTTCGCAGACCGCGCGCGCACGCGTGAAGGTGTGCTTCAGGTGGAACTGGCGGCGCTTTCCTATCAACGGACCCGTTTGGTCCGCGCCTGGACCCACCTTGAACGTCAGCGCGGCGGCCTTGGCTTTGTCGGCGGCCCCGGCGAAACCCAGCTTGAGGCGGACCGCCGCGCGATTGACGATCAGGTTGTGCGCATCCGCCGGCAATTGTCGAAAGTGATCAAGACGCGCGAATTGCACCGCGCCGCACGGCGCCGGATTCCCTTTCCGCTGGTCGCACTGGTTGGCTATACCAATGCCGGAAAATCAACCCTTTTCAACCGCATGACCGGCGCCGAGGTCTTGGCCAAGGACATGCTGTTTGCCACGCTTGACCCCACCATGCGCGGCCTTGTGCTTCCGTCGGGCCGCAAGGCGATCCTGTCAGACACGGTCGGCTTTATTTCGGATCTGCCGCATGAACTGGTCGCCGCCTTTCGCGCCACCCTCGAAGAGGTGTTGGAGGCCGATCTGATTTTGCATGTGCGCGACATTTCCCACCCCGAAACCGAAGAACAGGCCGCCGATGTCGGTGACATTCTTGAAACGCTGGGCGTCGACGAAGACGTGAACCTGATCGAGGTCTGGAACAAGATCGACTGCCTCTCGCCCGAAACCCGCACCGCGCTTTTGGTGCAAGACGCGCGCCGCGGCGATGTGCAGGCCGTTTCAGCCATTTCTGGCGACGGAATCGAGGCCTTGCTTGAGGTGATCGACCAGCGCTTAGGCGAAGAAAAGACCGAAGAAACCCTGGTCCTTCCCTACGCCGACGGCCGCCGCCGCGCCTGGCTGCATGAGGCGGGGGTGATTTTAAAAGAAACCCCGCAAGATAGCAGCCACAGGTTTCTGGTCCGCTGGACTGCCAGACAAAAGGCCGAATTCGCCACCCTGTGACCCTGGCTTTTCTTTGGCCAAATACTCCCGGGGGGTGCGGGGGGCAGACGCCCCCCGTTCCTGCCCGCTCAGGGTGCCGGTTCCAGCCACGTCACCCCCGCCGCTGCCGCGCGCGCCAAATCGGGGTCGAGGGACATTGGAATATATTCACCACTGCGCCACAACTCGCTCAGATCATCATAATGCCGGCTCAATGGGTGCCCCGACTGCCCCGTGGCAATGATGAAAACCGAACTGTCGGGGTCTGCAAAATCATAAACCCCGCGATAGCCAGCGCCGTGCACATTGGCAAAGGGGTTGGGCCCAGTCCCCACCGTAGCGCCGCGCATCAAGGTAAAATCCCCCCCCGAGGTCGATTGGCGAATATTGGTGACCCAACTCAGCACCGGCACCTTACCCAAAACCGGATGGTCATGCATCGCCTCATGTACATCCCCCCAACGCCAACTTTCGACATTCGTGCCGAAACGGGCGGTCAGATCCAGCAGGGCATCATCCAATGACAGGCGCGCGATATCGGTACACGACTCGATCGGGGCCGATTGCATCACGTCGCACCACCGATCTGCACCATCGGTGTTGCGAAACACCCGCTCGATGAATAGCGGCTCCAGATGCGGAAACTCGGCGGCCAAAGGCCCCAACTCATCCCGGATCAACCGGTTTTGCAACGCCCGCATCCAGGCCGCGTAAATCAGCGGCTCGGGCAGGTGTTCGCTCATATCGCCATCCCAGGCGGCCAGCAATTCCAGCGCGCGTTGGCGTTGCCGCTCGGGGGTGCCTTCCGGGGCCGCCTCGCCGGTATACCACAGATCCGCACCGACCAGCGGCAACAGCCCCCGTGCGGCCGGGCTGCCGGTATCAAGCTGCGCCGCGATAAAACTTTCGCGGCTATGGACCTCTCGCTCCCCCATCAGGCGTTGCCAGCGCAAGACACGCTGACTGTCGCCCCAGTCAAAACTGACGTGATTGGGGAACGGCCGGTCGATTGTCTTGTTGTTGGTGTTGCCAACGATCCCACCCTCAGGGTCCAGAAAGCGCGGATTGTCGGCATAGGGCAGGGTGCCTTGCCATCGGTTTGCGGGCTCCCAGCCGGGGCTTGGCATCCGTCCAAGCGTGCTGTGCGCGGGGTCACGTTTTGGCAGCGCACCAATTGTCACCATCCCCACGCCTTTGCTGTCGGCCAGAATCAGGTTCAGCGCCGGGGCGATGAAACGTTCCGAAACCGCCACCCCATCCGCCACGCTGCCCGCCTGCATCAGCCCCATCGCTGCCGTCATCGAGGTATCTGCCCCTGAAAGCGCCGTCCAGTTGATCGCCGCCACATGTCCAGGGGGTGTCACCGCCGAAAGGTTGAATTGCCCGCCTGACAAGATTGGCCCATTCCCCGACCACCGTAATGTGATCGTGACCGGATCAGCATCCTTGACCGAGATGATCGCCCGGCGTGTCTTGAACTTGCTCCAACCATCGGGGGTGCGGTAACGTTCGGGGTCGGCCGGGTTCAACTCTTCCATCGAGATGTCCTGATCGTCGGCGTAGGCGGCGGTAATGCCCCAGCCCAGATGCTGGTTTCGCCCGGTCAATACCGCAGGTATTCCCGGTATCGTTGCCCCGATCACGCCGCCGGATTTCAGTTCCAACCGCGCCAGATACCAGATCGAGGGGGCCGATAGCCCCAGATGCGGATCATTGGCCAAAAGCGATCCACCAGCCGCCGATCGTTCCGGCGCAGCAGCCCAGGCGTTTGAGGCGCCGCTCATCGTGCGGGGTGCGAAAGGCGAAAAGGCATCGCGCCCGGTTCCCGCCACCTTCACCGCCCGCGGCGCGGTCGGAAAAATGCCCGCATAGTCGGGCAGGGCGGCCACACCGCTACCGGGCATGTCTGGCATGATGTCGCGCACCCACCCCTGACCCAGCATCGACACCCGCGCCCGCAATACCTCTTCGTCGATCTGCGACGAAAGCTGAACCGCCATCAGCTTTAGCAGCGCGATCGAATCCGCCGGTTGCCAATAGGCAATTTCGTTGTTGAAGATGAAAAACTCGGGCGCCCCCCGCCCCAACGCCCCCGAATTGACCTGCGCGATCCACTGGTTCACACCCTTGGCATAGGCCTCCAATGCCGCGCGCGTATAGTCATCTTGCGCAGCAACAGAGGCGGCTGCCAGCGTGTAAAGATCAAATCTGCGCATCAACTCGTCTGTTTTCAGCGCGCGCTTGCCAAAGACCTCGGCCAGACGCCCCTGAACCGTGCGGCGCAGCATGACCATCTGCCATAGCCGGTCTTGCGCATGCGCGAGCCCCAGCGCGAAATAGACATCGGCGTCATCTGCACCGAAAATATGTGGCACATCATCGGTGGTGCGCACAATCTCGACCGGGGCCGAAATGCCGCTGACCTCATAGGTCGCATTATAATCGGGCAGCGAACGTGCGGCAAAATAATAGATCCCCGCCAGCCCGATTATCAGCAACAATAGCCCCGTCGAGACAAACCGGACCAACCAGCGAAAAGCAAATTGCATAGTGTTCCCCTAGTGTGCCCGGATGTCCGGCCCGGTTGACGTGGTGGGCCGCATGCGTAACTAAGTCAGGCAAGAACGGTAATCAACGCGCGTTTGCGCGAGCGAAAGGACGATCGATGGCAAATATCGCATTTTTGGGGCTGGGGGTGATGGGCTTTCCGATGGCGGGGCATCTGGCGGCTAACGGGCATCAGGTCACGGTCTATAATCGTAGTGCCGCCAAGGCTGACACCTGGATCAAGCGTCATGAAGGTAAGCGCGCCGCAACCCCTGCCGCGGCCGCGAAAGGTGCGGAATTCGTCATGGCTTGCGTTGGGAATGATGACGATCTGCGCAGCATCTGCCTGGGCGAGGACGGCGCCTTTGCAGGTATGAAACCGGGCAGCGTCTTTGTGGATCACACCACCGTTTCCGCCGCTGTCACCCGCGAACTGGCCTCGCTCGCCGCCGGCCAAGGTGTCGACTTTGTGGATGCACCGGTGTCTGGCGGGCAGGCGGGGGCAGAAAATGGCGTCCTTTCGGTGATGTGCGGCGGTGATACCGCCGCCTATACGCGCGCCGAACCCGTTATCGCCGCCTACGCAAAAATCTGCCGCCGCCTTGGCGATAGCGGGGCAGGCCAGTTGACCAAGATGTGCAACCAGATCGCTATCGCGGGTCTGGTGCAGGGGCTCGCTGAATCGCTGCATTTTGCTGAAAAAGCCGGGCTTTCCATTTCGGACGTGGTCGAGGTCATCAGCCAGGGCGCGGC
The DNA here is from genome assembly GCF_047638075.1 of Phaeovulum sp. Lineage (NCBI taxonomy): Bacteria > Pseudomonadati > Pseudomonadota > Alphaproteobacteria > Rhodobacterales > Paracoccaceae > Phaeovulum > Phaeovulum sp. The sequence goes on along the minus strand of NZ_JBLJBV010000066.1, from coordinate 60,327 downwards.
GGGAAGCTGGCAGATGGCGAACCGCGCCAAAACGATGGAGGAGGATCGGTTCGATTTCGGCTTTGCCGTTGACTGGATGCGCAAGGATCTGGGGATCTGCCTCGATACCGCCAACGATACCGGCGCCAGCCTGCCGGTCACGGCGCTTGTGGATCAATTCTACAAGGATGTGCAAAAACTCGGCGGCGCGCGTTGGGATACCTCAAGCCTGATCGCGCGGCTACGCAATCTGGGCTGACCTCGGCTTTTGTTTGGCTGAAATACTCCCGCCGGAGGCGCACGGTGGCGTTTTCGGCGGGGTGTGGGCCTTTGCGCAACCTTTGATACCATGGTGATGGGCGCAGATGCGGATGACGGGTGGCCCCGGACGATCCTCTGGGCGGTAGCCGCCGTCAGTGCAGACCAGGGGTGGGGATGCGCCCCTGTCGTTCTGGCGCCGCAAGGACGTGAAAGATGCGAAATTGCGCAAACCCTCACGCCCCTGGCCGCGTCAGGCGCGGTGTTATTCCCACTCGATCGTGCCGGGGGGTTTTGAGGTGATGTCATAGGTGCAGCGGTTGATGCCCTTCACCTCATTGATGATCCGCGTGGCTGTTTCCCCCAGAAAATCATGCGTGAACGGGTAGTAATCGGCGGTCATCCCATCGACCGAGGTCACCGCCCGCAGCGCGCAGGCAAAGTCATAGGTGCGCCCGTCGCCCATCACGCCCACGGTCTTTACCGGCAAGATCGCCACGAAGGCCTGCCAGATTTCGTCGTAAAGCCCGTGTTTGCGGATCTGGTCGATAAAGACCGCATCGGCCTTGCGCAGGATTTCCAGCTTTTCACGGGTGATTTCACCGGGGCAGCGAATCGCGAGGCCGGGGCCGGGAAAGGGATGGCGGCCGATGAAGCTTTCGGGCAGGCCCAGTTCACGGCCCAAGGCGCGAACCTCATCCTTGAAAAGCTCGCGTAGCGGCTCCACCAGTTTCAGGCCCATCTTTTCGGGCAGGCCGCCGACATTGTGGTGCGACTTGATCGTGACCGAGGGTCCGCCCGAAAAGCTGACGCTTTCGATCACATCGGGGTAAAGCGTGCCTTGCGCCAGAAACTTGGCACCACCCACGTCATGCGCGTGCTTTTGGAACACGTCAATGAACAGTTTGCCGATGATCTTGCGCTTGGTTTCAGGGTCCGACACCCCTTCCAGCTCGCCCAGAAAAAGGTCGGATTCGTCGGCGTGGATCAGCGGCATGTTGTAATTGTCGCGAAACATGGTGACGACCTGTTCAGCCTCGCCCAGCCGCAGCAGCCCGTGGTCGACAAAAACGCAGGTCAACTGATCGCCAATTGCCTCATGGATCAGAACAGCCGCGACCGAGCTGTCAACGCCGCCCGAAAGCCCGCAGATCACCTTGGCATCGCCGACCTGTTCGCGAATCCGTGCTATGGCGTCGTCGCGGTAGGCACCCATCGTCCAGTCACCGGTAAAGCCTGCGATGCGAACAAAGTTTTCATATAGCGTCGCGCCCTTCGGGGTGTGATGCACCTCGGGGTGAAACTGCACCGCATAGAAATTGCGGGCAGGGTCGGCGGTGATGGCGAATGGCGCATTGGGCGAGGTGCCGTAAACCGCAAAACCCGGCGCGATTTGCGACACATGATCGCCATGGCTCATCCAGACCTGTTCGCGGCCGTCGGCAAACCAGCCCTCCAGCAGCGGCAGCGGCGCACCTGTGGGGGTGACATAGGCGCGGCCGAATTCGGCGGTGCCGTGGCCGCGTTCAACCCGCCCGCCAAGGCAGTGCATCATTACCTGCTGACCATAGCAGATCCCCAGGATTGGCACACCAAGGTCAAAGACGCGGGCCGGGGGCATCGGCGCGCCCTCGGCAAAGACCGAGGCCGGACCGCCGGACAGGATCACGGCTTTGGGGGCAAACTCGGTCAGAAACGCATCCGTCACCTTCTGGAAGGGATGGATTTCGCAATAGATGTTCAGCTCGCGCAGGCGGCGCGCAATAAGCTGCGTCACCTGAGAGCCGAAGTCGATGATAAGAAGGCGCTGATGCTGTGTCATGGGGCCCGGAATATGGCGGCCTTGGCGCTGATGCAAGAGGCGCGGGGCAACGCCCCCGCACCCTCTTGGCAGATTTTGGCCAAGAAGGAAGAAAAGGGCAGGCAAGCACCCCGCCCCGGCGGATCATTTTTCGGGGATAAGGCCGCGCGGGCTGAACCTTAGCACCAACAGCAAGATCACCCCCATGGTCAGCAACCGCATCTGCGCCGCCGAATCAACAAGGTGTTTTTTAAGCGCTGAGCCCTCTGCCAGCCCAGAGGTCACGAGTATCATGAACTGCGGCCCCCAGACCTCGACCTTGATCCAGAGAAACCAGATCAGCATCGCACCCAGAACCGAGCCCCAGTTGTTGCCAGATCCGCCAACGATGACCATGACCCAGACCAGAAACGTGAACCGCAGCGGATTGTAGCTGCCGGGTGTCATCTGCCCGTCCATGCTGATCAGCATGGCCCCCGCAAGGCCACAGACTGCGGATCCGATGATGAAAATCTGCAAATGGCGCCGGGTGACGTTCTTGCCCATGGCGGCGGCGGCGGTCTCATTATCGCGGATAGCCCGCATCATCCGGCCCCAGGGCGAATGCAGCGCCATCTGTGACAGCCAGATCAACGCCAGCAGCACCAGCGCCAAAAGCCCGGTGTAGCAAAGTTTGACCAGCAGGGTTGAGGCTGTGATCGGGTCCAGGCCCAATGCGGCGGCGCGTTCAACAAAGCCGGGGCTGGACTGCAACGTAACCTCATAGGGTACAGGCCAGGGGCGGGGAATCCCGTTGATATTCATCACGCCGCGCGCCAACCAGTCTTCGTTCTTGATGACCGCCACGATGATTTCGCCAATACCCAGTGTCGCAATCGCCAGATAATCGGACCGCAGCCCCAATGCCGTCTTACCCACAACCCATGCCGCGCCAGCCGCGAATAACGCCCCGACAGGCCAGGAAAACAGCACCGGAAGCCCGATACCGCCCAGGTTGCCCGCCGCAGCCGTATTGACCGCCTCAATGGCCTCTACCGCAGGGTCAAACGCCCCGCGGTACAGAAAGAACCCGCCGATCAGTAGGGCCGGCACGGCCAATTTGCGCAAACGCGGTGTCAACCTTCGGTTGGCCGTGATCGCCAGCGCCACCACCGCGACCACGATGGCGATGGCAAGAAGAATACCAACCCCCCCCGCCGAAAACGCCCCCGGATTGGGCGGCATGGAAATCAGCACCGGCGCCAGTCCGCCAATAGCCACAAAGCCGACAACACCAGCGTTGAACAGCCCCGCATAGCCCCACTGCATATTGACCCCCAGCGCCATGATCGCTGCGATCAGCCCGGTATTGAGGATATAAAGCGCCGAGTTCCAGCTTCCTAAAAAGCCCTCTAGCACGATCAACGCGGCCATGGCGGCGAACAACAGTGGCGCGCGCAAGCGCCCGCCCGAGGCGGCCTGTGGCTGATGCTGGCTCATACCGATTTCCCCTTGAACAGACCTGTGGGCTTGAACAGCAGCACGATGATCAGGATCGCAAAGCTGACGGCAAACTTATACTCGGTGGACAACAGTTGGATCGGGCCATCGGGTGACCAGTCGCCGGGCGCAAGATACCCCACCACCTTGCGAAAATCGTAGGTCACCGCCACCTCTGAAAAGGCGATGACAAAACCCCCGGCAATGGCGCCCAAAGGATTGCCAAGCCCGCCAACGATCGCGGCGGCAAAAATGGGAAGAAGAAGCTGAAAGTAGTTGAAAGCCTTGAAGGATTTATCCAACCCATAAAGCGTTCCGGCGATAGTGGCCAAGGCCGCCGCGATGATCCAGGTGACCGCAACCACCTTTTCAGGGTTAATGCCCGACAGCAACGCCAGATCCTCGTTATCGGAAAAGGCCCGCATGGATTTGCCCGTCCGCGTGCGATTGAGAAACCAGAACAAGGCCCAGACGACCAAAACCGCGGTTACAACGGTAATGACCTGGGTTGACCGCAGTGCCAGCGCCTCATTCAGACCGGTAGCGGCCTTGAACTCTCTCGCGGTGATGATAAAGCGCAACCCGTCATCGAACCGGATCTCATCGACACCGATCAAAAATCGGGTCAACCCGTTCATGACGAACATCACCCCGACCGAGGCCATCACCAAAATGACAGGCGCGGATTTTTTCGTCCGGTAGAATTTATAAACGGCTCGGTCTGTTGCCAGCACAAAGGCGGCCGTCAGTGCAATGCCGAAAGGCAGTGCCAAAAGCGCGGTGGGCAACGGCCCCAGCGTGATCCCCAGCGCCTGTAACCCCCAGGTCAAAAGAATGGTGATGCCCGCCCCGAAGGCCATGGTGTCGCCATGCGCAAAGTTGGAAAACCGCAAGATGCCGTAGATCAGCGTCACCCCCAGCGCCCCCAGCGCCAGCTGTGCGCCATAAGCAGACGCCGGGATCAGGACGTAATTCGAAAGGGCGACCAGCGCGTTGAGAAAATCCATGGCTCAGCCCCCCAGAAAGGTGCGACGGACCTCGGGGTCGGCCATCAATGCGGCCCCGGTGTCTGTGTATCGGTTGGCGCCCTGCACCAGAACATACCCCATGTCTGCAATTTCAAGGGCTTGGCGGGCGTTCTGTTCAACCATCAGAATGCTGATTCCGCTGCGGGCCACCTCGATGATGCGGTCAAACAATTCATCCATGACAATGGGCGACACACCGGCGGTAGGTTCGTCCAGCATCAAAAGCTTGGGCTGGGTCATCAGCGCACGGCCTACGGCCACCTGCTGACGCTGACCACCCGATAATTCGCCCGCTGGCTGATTGCGCTTTTCCTTCAGGATCGGGAACAGATGGTAGACCTGTTCCATCGTATCGCTGAAATCATCCGCGCGCAAAAACGCGCCCATTTCCAGATTTTCCTCGACGCTCATCGAGGGGAAGACGTTGTTGGTCTGGGGCACGAACCCCATGCCCTTGGCGACCCGCGCCTGTGGGCTTAGCGCGGTGATGTCCTCGCCGTCCAGCATCACATGACCCTGGCGCAGTTTTAGCATGCCAAACACCGCTTTCATGGCGGTTGATTTTCCTGCGCCGTTCGGGCCGACAATAACGGCGATCTGGCCCTTTTCGACCTTCAGCGTGCAGCCGTGTAAAATATCCGTCGCGCCGTAGCCGCCGGTCATGTTCTCGGCCAAAAGAAAGCTCATGCGCTGGCTCCTGCGCCTGATCGGTGGGCCTGATGTTCGGCCGCGACCTTGTTTTTCAATCCGGTGCCCAGATAAGCCTCGATCACCGCCTCATTTTGCATGATGTTCGCGGCTGATCCTTGTGCCAAAACTTTGCCCTCTGCCATAACGATCACCGGATCGCACAGGCGACCGATGAAATCCATATCATGTTCGATCACGCAAAACGTATAGCCGCGTTCCTTGTTCAGGCGCACGATTGCATCGCCAATGGTATTAAGAAGGGTGCGGTTCACACCGGCCCCGACCTCATCCAGAAACACGATTTTAGCCTCGACCATCATGGTGCGGCCCAGTTCCAACAGCTTTTTCTGCCCGCCTGACAGGTTTCCCGCCTTTTCGTCGCGCAAATGGGAAATCGTCAGAAAATCAAGGACATCATCCACTTTCCGCAGTAGATCAACCTCTTGCGCGGCGATCCTTTTGCGCGCAAACCAGGTTTTCCACAGTGTTTCGCCAGATTGGCCGCCTGGCACCATCATCAGATTTTCGCGCACTGTCATGCTTGAGAATTCATGCGCGATCTGAAAGGTGCGCAGCAGCCCCTTGTGAAACAGCTGATGAGGGGCCAGCCCGGTAATGTCTTCGCCCGCCATCGTGACACGTCCCGATGTTGGTTGGTAAACCCCGGCTATGACGTTGAAAAGTGTTGACTTTCCCGCGCCATTCGGGCCAATCAGCCCGGTGATGGAGCCTTTGGCTATTTCCAGCGATGCGCCGTCTACGGCACGAAAGCCGCCAAAGTGTTTATGCAGGTTCTCGACCCGGATCATTGAATCCCCATCTTCATGTTTCACATGAAGTTCAGCCGTTATCGACTTGTTTTCGTTTTGAAACAGCCCGGAAACCTCCGGGCTGCGGTGTTTGTCAGGCCGGGCTTAGCGATAGCCGACCACTTCCATTTTGCCATCTTTGAAGGTGACTTCGCGGTATGTCCCCGCACTTTCACCTGCGCCGATCATCTCAACAGCGGAACCGCCGACATAATCCACGTCACCGCCTGCTGCAAGAATTTCCAGCGCCTTGCCCAATTCGCCCGGCTGGATCTTTTCGCCCGGTGCGTTGGCCACCTCCATGATCTTGTCCTTGTAGACCGACGGATCAGCCGTGCCGGCCGCCTGCATGGCAAGCAGCATCAGCGCGGCGGCGTCATAGGATTCTGCCGAATAGGCCGATGTGCCATCAAAGCCGGCCTCAGCCGCCAATTTCAGGAAAGTTTCACGGCCTTCACCTTCGGACGCTGGGTTTTGGCCGAAAGAGCCGTCAATTTCGCTGCCGAATCTGTCAACCAACCCTTGGCCCACCATCCCATCGGGGAACACAAAGGTTTCAAAAGCGCCGGAATCAATCGCGCCCCGCACGATCCCTGCACCCCCCTGATCGACATAGCCGACCACCGCGAGCGCCTGCCCACCAGCCGCCGCCAGTGCGCCGACTTCGGCCGAGTAGTCGGCCTTGCCGTCTTCATGGGCGGTGTTGATCGTGACCTTGCCACCCGCAGCCTCGAATGCGGCGGCGAAAGCATCGGCCAAGCCCTTGCCGTAGTCGTTGTTGGTGTAGGTCACAGCAACTTCTTTGATGCCATGTTCCATCACGATCTGGGTCATCACGTCGCCCTGGCGGGCATCCGACGGCGAAGTGCGAAAGAACAGGCCATTATCTTCGACCGTCGACAGCGCAGGCGAGGTGGCCGAAGGCGAAATCATGACCATGCCATTCGGCACGGCAACGTTGACCAGGCTGGCCGTCGCTTCGCCCGAACACATCCCCCCGACAATGCCCGACACCCGGTCACTGGTGATCAGGCGTTCAACGCCCGCGGTTGCCGCAGCCGAGTCAATGCAGGTGCTGTCTGTGCGGACCGGCGTCACAGTCGCCCCGCCCAGTAGTTTGCCCGAGTCGCTGACCTCTTTCATGGCCATTTCGGCGCCCAGTGCCATCGGCCCGGCCAGCGATTCAAGCGGGCCGGTAAAGCCCAGCGAAATTCCCATCTTGATTTCTTCGGCTGATGCGGCCCCAGCGATCAAGGCCATGGCGGCAGTTGCCAAAAGCAGTTTCTTCATTATCTCACTCCCGGTTGGAACATTGTTCTGGGGCCAGAGGTTAGTGTGCGTCAGATCAAAAGAAAATCCCCATCCGATGTATATTGGGCGTTGAAAAGGGTGAAAGTGCCCTAAACGATCGGGCTTACGCTACGTCGTATGGGGGTGGATCGAACGGTGCCCGGTCCTGCCGTCACCACGGGCGCCTTCAGTCATTTTCGTCGAACCCGCCAGAGGTGCCGCGCTCGCGGTAGGGGGTGGTTGAATATTGTGCGCGGTAGCACTTGGAAAAATGCGAGGGACTGGCAAAACCACACGCCAATGCCACGTTGATCACGCTCATTTCCGTTTGCATCAGCAGGTTGCGCGCCTTTTGCAGGCGGATTTCCATGTAATAGCGTTTTGGGCTGCGGTTCAGGTAGCGGCGAAACAGGCGCTCTAGCTGGCGGGTGGACATTCCCACCTCTTCGGCCAGCTTTGCCGGGCTGATCGGCTCTTCGATATTCGCCTCCATCCGGCCAATCACCTGCGCCAGTTTCGGGTGCCGCACGCCGATCCGCGTGGGGATCGACAGGCGCTGGCTGTCCTGATCGGTGCGGATGGAGTTGTAGATCAGCTGATCCGCCACGGTATTGGCCAGCCCCTCGCCGTGATCCTGGGCGATGATCTTCAGCATCAGGTCAATCGAGGCGGTGCCACCGGCGGTGCTCATCCGGTTGCCATCAACGACAAAAACCGACTTCGTCAATCGGACCTCGTCGAATTCCTCGATGAAACTGTCCTGATTTTCCCAATGGATCGTGGCGCGCTTGCCATCCAAAAGACCGGCCCGCGCCAGCGCCCATGCGCCCGTGCAAAGCCCGCCAATAGCGACCCCCCGGCGGGCCTCGCGGCGCAGCCAGTTCAACACCGGCTTTGTCGTGGCCTCGGCAACATCGACACCACCGCAGACCATCACTGTGTCATCGCGTGAAATTTCTGTCAGCCCCTGGTCCAGCCGCAGTCTTGCGCCGTTTGAGCAGATTGCTTCGGTGCCGTTTTCGCCCGCCAGTTTCCAGTCGTAGAGGTCCAGCCCCGAGACGCGATTGGCCAGCCGCAAAGGCTCGATCGCGCCGGCAAAGGACATCAGCGTAAAGCGGTCAAGCAGCAAAAACACAAAGCAGCGTGGCTTGATCGCTGCGTATGTGTGCAAGGGGCGATTGGGTGATTGGCCAGACAAGGGCCGTGTAGAACGAGAATTGTGCATTTGCGACCCGTAAGACGTCGTTTGACCCACCAGATCAGGGAAACCAGACGCCCGCAAGAGGCAGAGTTATATTAGCGTCCAAGGCCCGCAGTAGGGTTTGCGTCAGGTGCGCGGGCCGCGTATAAGGCGCCCGTTACCGCGAACGAGGCGAAGGAGATGGACATGACCAAGGGCTGGACGAAATCTGACTGGCGTGCGTTGCCGCGCGTGCAGATGCCGGAATATCCCGATATCGCCGCTGTTCAATCGGTCGAGGCAAATCTGGCCAAGATGCCGCCCCTGGTTTTTGCGGGCGAAGCGCGGCGGCTGAAATCCTATCTGGGCGAAGTGGCCGAGGGCCGTGCCTTCATGCTGCAAGGCGGCGACTGCGCCGAAAGCTTTGCCGAGTTTTCGGCCGACAACATCCGCGATACCTTCAAGGTGATGCTGCAAATGGCCATCGTGCTGACCTGGGGCGCAAAGGTTCCGGTGATCAAGATCGGCCGGATGGCGGGGCAATTTGCCAAACCGCGTTCCGCCGCGACCGAAGTCGTGGACGGTGTCGAGCTGCCCAGCTACCGCGGTGACATCATCAACGGGTTTGACTTTACCGCCGCCGCGCGGATCCCTGACCCTGCCCGCATGTTGCAGGCCTATACCCAGGCCGCCGCCAGTCTGAACCTGCTGCGCGCCTTTTCAAGCGGGGGTTACGCCGATATTCACCGCGTCCAAAGCTGGATTTCCGGCTTTACCGAAGAGGATGAGGCGCAGCGCTACCGTGAAGTGGCGCGGCAGATTTCCGATGCGATGGACTTCATGGCAGCGGCGGGCGTCACCTCGGACACCGCGCATGAACTGGGCACGGTCGAATTCTACACCTCGCACGAAGCGTTGTTGCTGGAATACGAAGAGGCCTTGTGCCGGGTCGACAGCACCACGGGCCTGCCTGTGGCCGGGTCCGGCCATATGCTGTGGATCGGTGACCGCACCCGCCAACCTGCCGGGGCGCATGTGGAATTCTGCCGGGGCGTGCAAAACCCGATCGGGTTGAAATGCGGCCCCTCGATGACGGCCGAGGATCTGAAGGTGCTGTTGGCCAAGCTGAACCCCGAAAATGAGGCCGGGCGGCTGACGCTGATTGCGCGCTTTGGGGCGGGGTCGGTGGGCGACCACCTGCCGCGCCTGATCAACACGGTGCAATCCGAAGGCGCCAAGGTGGTCTGGACCTGCGATCCGATGCACGGCAACACGATCAAATCGCCCTCGGGCTACAAGACGCGGCCCTTTGATTCGGTCCTGCGCGAGGTGCGCGAATTCTTTGCTGTCCACAAGGCCGAGGGCACGATCCCTGGTGGTGTGCATTTCGAGATGACCGGCAAGGACGTGACCGAATGCACCGGTGGGGTGCGCGCCGTTACCGACGAAGATCTGCAATCGCGCTACCACACCGCCTGCGACCCGCGCCTGAACGCAAGCCAATCGCTGGAGTTGGCGTTCCTCGTTGCGGAAGAGCTGAAAGACCGGCGGATGATGAGGCAAGCCTCTGGCCTTTGATCGGCTGAAAACCAAGACGGCGGCCCGATGCGCGGCCGCCGTTCTGGTTTTTCAAAAGGGCAGGGCCTAATCGTCAGACCGAACTAGCCGCAACATGGCCCGCCGCGCTTCTGGTGTCATCTGTGGCGTGGCCGTCGGTAAGGCGGGGGCAAAATGGGCAGGCGCCTCGGCAAGGCCGGTCTGGCGCAGTGTTGCCGCCGGCGATTGGCGGCGTCCGATCACGCTACCGGCGATTATCGGGCTAATCTGCGCCTTGGCCAGTTCAAACCGGCGCGGGCTTCGCCCGATCGCGCCTTCTGCGATCAGACAGCCCAAGGCGCGATTGACGTCCCCTAAATCCGACGTCATCGGCAGGATCAACAACCGCGCTTGCAGGGCGGGTTTGCCAAAACCAGTTTCAGCATTCAGCGTCAGATCGGCCACTTCGGGGCTGTTGAACGCGCTTTCAAGGATGTCGCTTATCCGTTTGCGGGCCGTCGGGGTAAAGAACGCGGTCAGCGGCATACCGCGCACCTCCATGCCCATCAGGTCATTCAGATGCATGCCTGCCACCCGGAACCGTGCAGCACCGGGCGCAATCCGTTCCAAAAGGAAGGCGTGTTCCAATGCGCGCTCGATTCCGCGCGGGTCCACGTCAGAACGGGTCGGAACCAGACGACCGTTGCGCAACCCCTCCCAATAGGCACGCACCTCGGCTGCGATCCGATTGCCCTTACCCCTGTCCAGTTCACCCATTGCGACCACCTTGCCCGAAGACCCTTGACCTAGTCTCACATCAAACCCGCCTGTTGCTGCGCTGCGACATTTCACGCCGCCTTTGCTTTCGGGCTGTCACGTCGCGCCTTGATCGCGCTAGTGTTGGCCTGAAATCCATCATGATTACTCAAGTGTTAAGATACGCCATTTCTCGACCCGAGGGGGAACAAAAGTAATATATGGTTAAGCCTGATCCAATACACCGCACAATCTCGATGACCGGTTTTGCCAGCCTGCGGGGGGCCGCCCATAACCACGAATGGATGTGGGAGGTGCGCGCCGTCAACGGCAAGGGGATGGATCTGCGCCTGCGCCTGCCAGACGGTATTGGCGGGCTCGAGCCGATGGTGCGCGCCGCTGTGGGGCAGGTGGTGGCGCGGGGCAATGTCACGGTGAACCTGAAGCTGACCCATAATGAGGGCGCGGATTTGCCACGCGTCAGCCCCAATGGGCTGACGGCTGCCTTGATCGCTGTGGCCCATATCCAGTATGAGGCCGGCGAACGCGGCCTGACGCTGGCCCCGACCCGTGCAAGCGACATCATGGCGCTGCGCGGTGTCACAGAGCAGCACAGCCCCGATCTGCCCGATACCACCGCCTTGCGCACGGTGTTGCTGGCGGATCTAACCCGCGTTTTGACGGATTTCAACAGCACGCGGGCGACAGAAGGCGCCGCACTTGGCGCCGTGATTGCCGCCCAGGTGGACCGTATAGAGGCGCTGACCGCCGCCGCGCTTGCGGCCGCCAATGCGCGCCGCCCCGAGGTTGCCGCCGCCCTCAAAGCCGCCCTTCAACGCGTGATAGACAGCGCCCCGGCCGCAGACCCGAACCGCGTTGCGCAAGAACTGGCCCTGCTGGCGATCAAGGCGGATGTCACCGAAGAAATAGACCGCCTTACCGCCCATATCGCCGCGGCCCGCGCGCTTTTGGCCGACCCCGCGCCCGTGGGACGCAAATTTGAATTCCTGAGCCAGGAATTTACCCGTGAGGCAAATACCCTATGCTCAAAATCCGGCTCTACCATCTTGACTGCGATCGGGCTTGACCTCAAACACACCATCGACCAGATGCGCGAGCAGATCCAGAACGTGGAGTAAGCCATGACCCGCAAAGGGCTTTTGATCATTCTGTCATCGCCGTCGGGGGCGGGCAAATCGACCTTGGCCAAACGGCTGATGGCGTGGGATCCGACGCTGAAATTCTCGGTTTCGGCAACGACGCGGGCGCCGCGCGCCGGCGAGCAAGACGGTCACGACTATTTCTTTCGCGACCGCGCCGCATTTGAGGCGATGGTTGCGGCGGGCGACATGCTGGAACATGCCGAGGTGTTCGGCAACCTCTACGGTACCCCCAAATCCCCGGTCGAGGCGGCGATGCACGAGGGCCGCGATACGCTTTTCGATATTGATTGGCAGGGCGGGCAACAGATCCGCAATTCGTCCCTTGGTAAGGATGTGGTGTCGATCTTCATCCTGCCGCCGTCGATCGCAGATCTTGAGTCGCGCCTGCGCGGGCGCGGGCAGGACACAGAAGAGATCATCGCCGGGCGAATGGCCAAGTCCCAATCAGAAATCAGCCATTGGGCGGAATATGATTACGTTCTGGTGAACGAGGATCTGGACACCGCCGAGGACGAGTTGAAAACCATCCTGCGGGCCGAACGGATGCGCCGCGACCGCCAACCCGGCCTGACCGATTTTATCCGCAACCTGAACAAGGAATTCGACGCCCGATGATCTATGCACTTGACGGTATCGTCCCGCAAATCGCGCCCGACGCCTGGGTTGCCCCTGACGCCAACCTGATCGGCAAGGTTGTTTTGGAGCCCGGCGCCAGTGTCTGGTTTTGCGCCACCCTGCGGGGGGACAACGAAGAAATCCGGGTCGGGGCCGGATCGAACATTCAAGAAAGCAGCGTGTTGCATACGGATATGGGCTATCCGCTGGTGATTGGCGCAAATTGTACCATTGGGCACAAGGCAATGCTGCATGGCTGCACCATCGGTGCGGGGTCGCTGATCGGCATGGGTGCCACAGTGCTGAACGGCGCGCAGATCGGGCGGGGTTGCCTGATTGGCGCGGGCGCATTGATCACCGAGGGTAAGATCATCCCTGATTTCAGTCTGGTGATGGGTGCCCCCGGAAAAGTAGTGCGCGAACTGGATGACGAGGCGCGCCAACGACTGCTGGACTCGGCCGAGCATTACCGCGCCAATGCAAAACGCTATCGCGCCGGGCTGAAACCCGCCTGAGCAGACACAAGGCACACCGGGAACGCGGCGGCGGGCGTGAAAACGCTTGCCGTTGCGGGCTACGGCGGGATCACAACTGCTATGCCCTGTCTTGCCCCGGAAAAGTTGATATAGGGTCGCAATCGGGGCGGCAATTTCAAAGGTTTCGGGGCACCAGAGCGCGACCCACGGTCCGCCTTTGGGACGCGCTGCGCTAAACCGATTCTGGACCAGGGATTGTGACGAAATGATAGAGAACTATCCGCAACTTTATTGCAACGCCAAGGTGGGGCACGCTGTTCAGGAGGGGCTGTTGTGACGCAACGGGCTGTTTTATGGGATATGGACGGCACCCTGGTCGACAGCGAGCCGGTCCACGCGCGCGCCTTTGCCGGCGCGGTAAAAGAGCTTGGCCTGACCCTGCCAGAGGGCTTTACCGAAGGTCTGATCGGGTCCAGCGCCGAACAGGTCCATCGCGCCATGGTCGCGCAGACCGGGACCGAAATCAGCCTTGCAGACTGGCTGACCCTGAAATGGCGGCACTACAAAGCCCATTCAACCAACATTCCGCGACGCGAAAGCGTCTCGCGTGTGGCCGAAGCGTTGGCGGCGCGGGGTGTTCCGATGGCGGTCGTGTCGAACTCTACCGCCGATGAGGTGGCGTTGTGCCTGCGCGCTACGGGCCTTGATCTGATCTTGCCGGTGACGGTCAGCCGCACGGATCTGCACCGTGGCAAGCCAGACCCAGAGGGGTATTTGTTGGCCGCAAAGCGGCTGGGCTGCGCGCCAAAAGATTGCCTCGTGGTCGAAGACAGCAAGCTGGGCGTGGCGGCGGGGCTTGCTGCGGGGATGACGGTTCTGTTTCATCCACAGGCCAGCACACCCGGTGGCACTACCCCGCCTGAAGGGGCAGGCTTTCTGGCGCCAGACGGTGATCCTTTCGTGCCAATCAACCGCTTTACGAAAACCGGGGCCCTTTTTTCATAAGGAAGGCCGCAGCGCTGCCCCCTCAATAACGACGACGCGAATACGAACGCGGCGTAGCGCCTGCGATGCAAATGATTGATCCCGGGCGGAAAATCAGCGGTAGTATCTGCGCCTCAAACCCTTTTGCGGACAAGACCACGCAGCCGCAGGATCACTTGTTTCAGATCGGTCTTTTCGCGCTCGTTCAGGCAAAACAGCAGTAAAACGACAAAATAAACCACCTCACCGCTTAACCCATAAATGATCAGATCGCGCCAACCTTCAATGGGCCTGATCTGGACCAGACCCCACCAGGCAAACATGCCGGCAAGAGCAGGCATCAACCCCGGTTTGAGAACGAGAGCCGAAAAATCCTTGAACCGGGCGTCGGTAAAGTTCAGGCACAGGGGCCAAAAATATGTCAGCTGCGACGCTATGGTGATAAAACTCAGCGCCACGGCAACCCCCACGGCCCCCAGATCCGTAAAGCGCAGCATCACCCCCATCAGCACCAAACCCGCAAATTGAAACAGGAATGCCGGCAGGAAGAATTCCTTCACCCGTGCCGTGGACATCGCCGTCATCCCGAGCAACATCGTCGGGTTGGTGAACGGAAACATGACCATGAACAGCGTGATCACCATTGCCGTCTGCGGATAGTCCGGGCCCAGATAAAGCGCGACGAATTCACGCGAATAGATCGTCAGCGGCACTGCAATACTCAGCGCCACCCATAGCGCATAACGCCCGCCGCGAAACACCGTCCGTGCAAGGCGTTCCCGTTCCTCCAAGGCGTTCATCGCCGTCAGCACAGGAAGAAGGGGTAGTGCGGCAAGGCTGATTGTGCTGTCGATCTGCCGGTAGAACGTCGATCCGATATAATAGCTGGTGACATCCATGGCGGTGCCGTGAAGGTTCAACAGAATGGTTGCCGCGTTGATATACATCAGCCCGCCAAGCCGGCCAACGGTTGTCCAAAGGCCAAAGCTCATCAGTTGACGGGCCAGCTTTGGTTCAAACAGGTCGCGCCGCATCCGCAGCTCTGGCACCATCTGGCGCGATCGCCACACCGTTACCCCGGTGTAGGTTATCTCTGATATAGCCGTGGCAAACGACACCCAGATCACATGCGGCCCGATGCCCAAGAGGAAAACCAACAGCAGCGTGATGCGCAACAAATCGCGCGCCAACCCCCAAAGATTCAATTCCAAAAACCGCTGACGGATATGAAAGCCCGCCGCAAACGGCAGGCCCAGCATTTGCAGGGCAAAGCTGCCCAACAGCATCGCCATCATCCAACCCGCAGAGCGCTCCATCCCCGGAACGATGTTCAGCACATCCCCGATGAAGAACGCCAGCACGATACCGGCGACCAAGAATACCAAAGCCATCGCCGCCACCAACGGAAAGATCGACGAGACGATAGTAGTTGCCCGCAGCCTGTCGCCCTTGGCGTAGGCATCAACCAGATGACGCGCAATGCCGCCGGTGAAGAACGAAAAAAACAGCGGTGCAAACACCATGAGCGACATCACCACCGGCAGGACCGCGAATTCATCGGCCGAGACATATTTCAGCAGGTACTGATACATCCACAGCACCACGGTCATATTGGCGACCTTTGCGACCAGTGAGCTGGCAGAATTGATCGCGACAAGGCGTTTTGAAATCGTAACAGAACTCATGTTTTGCCTTATTATCAATAGGATCCGGTTATAGCGGCCCCAAGGCAGGTCGTTGCAACCGCCTTTTGTTGATAGAGGGCATAAGATGCGCGCACCAGAGGCAAGTTCCACCTCTTTTGATTGAAACCGGGTCCGGGTCAAATCAATGCCGCACAATCATTTGCCAGCCACCGGCCGGGAGGGGGCCTGATAAAGCGGCCCAAAGAGGTGCTGGCATCGGCTTGTCGCGGCGGGCGGTTTGCCGTGCGTAGGCCGGGCGCTACCGTTTTGCGCGCCTTGGCGCCATCTGGGTCCCTTTACTGGGTTTGGCGCCGCCCTGAATAAACCGAGTTTTTAGCGGCCGATATCCCCCTTGACCACCGCCACGGATTTTAAGATGGCATAGCACCCCGTTCCCGGGGTAAGCGCCAATGCGTTGGCAGAACGGGCGGTCAGCCTTGCAAGGATCAGCTCATTCCCGGCCCGCAGTTGCACAAAGGCGCGCGTATCGCCGCGACTATCCAGCGCCGTAACGGTGGCTGGCAGAATATTGAGCGCGGAAAGCCCGTCCGGCCGGCTGCGCGAAACGATCACATCCGAGGCATGCAGCCGTACGCGCACCTCGGTGCCCGGCGCACCTTCGACCCGCGCCAGCCAGATCGGCCCGGCCGACGTTTCAAGCCGGGTCAAGCCGTCGTCCTCATGTGCAGCGATGCGCGCAGTGATCAGCGCGCCGGCCTCGTTCGTGCCAAAGCTGAGCGCGGCCTCTGGGTCGGCCAGAATCCGGGCGCTGGGGCCGGCATGGCGAACCCGCCCCTGATCCAGCACGATAATGGTGGTCGCCAGCCTTGCCACCTCGGCTGCGGAATGGCTGACGTAGAGAATGGGGATTTGCGTCTCGTCGCGCAGCCGTTCCAGATAGGGCAGGATTTCGGTCTTGCGCGCCTCATCCAGCGCGGCAAGGGGCTCATCCATCAACAGGATCTGGGGTTTGGACAAAAGCGCGCGCCCGATGGCCACACGCTGCCGCTCGCCCCCTGAAAGGGCACCGGGGCGGCGGGTCAACAGCGCGCCAATGCCCAACATCTCGATCACCCTTTCGGGGGCAACACCAGGGGGGGTGCGCGCCGCAAACCAATGGCCGTAAAACAGATTCTGCCGTACCGTCAGATGCGGAAAAAGCCGCGCTTCTTGAAAGACATAGCCTATTTTGCGTCGGTGCGGCGCAATGCTGGTGCGGGTGGCCGTGTCCAGCAGCACCCGGTTGGCCACCGTGATGCGGCCCCGGTCGGGGCGCAGTAACCCCGCGACAGCATTGATAACTGTCGTTTTGCCGGAACCGGAATGGCCAAACAGCGCCGTCAGCCCCGCAGGTGCGCTAAACGACAGATCAACCGAAAAGCTGCCGAAATCATGCGTCAGATCAACCGAAAGCGAAGGAACCATCCTCATCCCCCCGCGATCCGCCGCGCCACCCGGCGCGATACCAGTTCCGACAGCATCAACGCGGTCATGGCGATGATCAGTGAAACCACAACCAACCGTGCGGCGGATGCCTCGCCCCCCGGCACCTGCAAATAGGCGTAGATCGCTGAGGGCAGGGTCTGGGTTTGACCCGGAATGTTGGAAACAAAGGTGATTGTCGCGCCAAATTCGCCCATCGCCTTGGCAAAGGCCAAAATCGCCCCGGTAATGATGCCCGGCGCAATCAGCGGCAGAGTCACGGTGGCGAAAACCCATGCTCGGTTCGCACCAAGCGTGCCTGCGGCCTGTTCCAGCTTTGGGTCCACAGCCTCAAGCGCCAGCCGGATGGCGCGCACCATCAGCGGAAAGGCCATCACCGCCGCAGCCAGCGCCGCCCCGGTCCAGCGAAATGCGAACACGATGCCGAAGGTCTGGTCCAGAAAGGCGCCAACCGGCCCGCGCCGCCCAAAGGTCAGCAGCAGAAAATACCCGGTGACCACTGGCGGCAGAATTAACGGCAGATGTACGATCCCGTTCAACACCCCATGCCCCCAGAACCGTTTGCGCGCCAGTATCCAGGCTATCAGCACCCCGAATGGCAGGCTAAGCAGCGTCGCCCACAAGGAAACGCGCAGCGACAATGCCACCGCGCGCCATTCGTCAGGGGAAAGCCAATCAATCAACATTCACGGAACCAGAACAGAAAACCCCTGCTTTTCAAAGGTTGATTTTGCGTTCGGGGTGGTCAGCGCCGCAAAAAAAGCGGCCGCGGCGGGCTTGTCTTTGCCCGCGATCAGGGCGGCGGGGTAGATGATTGGCCTGTGGCTGTCGGCGGGAAAGGTTCCGATTATCGTTGAAGTGTTGCCTGCGTTCGCGTCTGCCACCGCGTCAGTCGCGTAAACGATACCAAAAGGCGCCTCACCGGTTGACACCAGCGCAAGGGCGGCGCGCACGTTTTCAGCTTGTGCCACCTGTGGTGCTACGCTTTCCCATAGGCCCAGATGGGTCAGCGCCTCTTTGCCGTATTGCCCGGCGGGAACCGAATCCACCATCGCCATCGCCAGTTTATCGCCACCCAGCAGCCCCAAAAGATCAAGGTTCGCGTCGATCACAACGGGGGCGACATCCGCGCCATGGGCCAGCAGGACAAGCGTGTTACCCAGCAGATCCGTCCGGCTATCGGGTTTAAGCAGGCCGTCCGCCTCTAGCACATCCATCCAATTGACCGCCGCCGAGATAAAGATATCGGCGGGCGCACCTTGCTGGATCTGCTTGGCCAGACCAGAGCTGCCGGCATAGGAAATGGCCAATGTGTCGCCGGTTTGTGCCTGCCAGTCGGCGGCAATCGCATCCAAGGCGTTCTTGAGACTTGCCGCAGCAAAAACGGTAATATCATCCGCCAGCGCCGGGGCAGCCAGAGGGGTTAGTGCGAATGCGCAAATCAGCATGGCACGGCGGGGCAGAAAGGGAAGGGTCATGGCTAGCTCTGTCTCCGATATGTTTCATTGTACATATCAAGTGGCGCAGCCAGGTAGCAAGCGATATTTTCTTGCAGAAATATCGAACCCGCCATATTCCCAGCCCATGCCGCAGCCCTTACCCGGCAGCACCGGCTTTACACCAGTGGTGCATCCCGTTAGCTAACGCTTTTCAGATTTGGGGCAGGCAGGTTTCATGCAGTTGACGTCTTGCGGGTTGGATTTCGGCACATCGAACTCGACCCTTGCAGTAACAAGCGCCGGAAAGGCGCGGCTGATCGCGCTAGAGGCGGGCCACCCGACAATTCCAAGTGCCGTTTTTTGGGATGCCGAGGGCGCAGCGCCGCTATTTGGCCGCGCGGCGATTGCCGCTTATACCAGCGGCGAAGACGGCCGCCTGATGCGCGGCCTGAAAAGCACGCTCGGGACGCCGCTCATCCATGAAAAAACGCGTATCGGGAACCGTGTCTTGACGTTTCAGGAAATTATCGGGCGTTTCTTTCAGCATATGCAGGCGCGCCTGATGGCAGAGACCGATGGAAGGATGTTGCCCGTGGTGTTGGGGCGACCCGTGCATTTTGTGGATGGCGACCCAAAAGCAGATGCCGCGGCGCAAGACGTGTTGCGCACGATTGCCCGGGCCCAGGGGTTCACCCAGATTGCCTTTCAGTATGAACCTATCGCGGCGGCATTGCACTACGAACAGGGTGTGTCGCGCGAAGAACTGGTGTTGATCGTCGATATCGGGGGCGGAACCTCTGATTTTTCGATCGTGCGGGTCGCCCCTGAGCGCGCCCGAAAAACCGACCGCCAGAGCGATATTCTGGCCAATGACGGAACGCACATCGGCGGCACCGACTTTGACAGGTTGTTGAGCCTTCGCGCAACGATGCCGCAATTGGGGCTCGGGTCAGAAAAAATCAACGGCAAGGGGCCGATGCCGCGCCACTATTTCATTGACCTTGCCACCTGGCACCGCATCAACCTGCTTTATACGGACCGGGCATTGGCAGATCTGAAGGCTTTGCGCAAGATTGCCGAGCAACCGAAACTATTGGGCAGAATGATTAGCGTTGTTGAAAAACGGCACGGTCATTCGCTTGCCATGGCTGCCGAGGCGGCCAAGATTGCCCTGGCAGAGGATGAACATGGGGTATTGCAGATTGCGCCCTTTACCGGCGGGCCAAATGTAAGGGTGCGCCGCGCCGCGTTCGAGCGGGTAATTGCGCCCGCCATAGCGCGGATCCAGGAAAAACTGTCAGAGGTGTTGACCCAGGCAGGATTGAACGCCGGCGACATCGGGACCGTGTTCATGACCGGCGGCTCCAGCAGCCTGCCGGTGTTGCGGGCCTCGGTTCAGGCGGTGCTGCCCGGGGTTCCCATTGCGACGGGGGATCTGTTGGGCAGTGTCGGTACGGGGCTGGCGCTGGACGGCGCGCGAAAGTTCGGGGGATAAGAAAAACGCCGCAAAAGCGGCGCTGTTTTCAAGTATTTTCTTTGATCTCAGCCTTTCCAGGTGCGGACTTGGCCGCAATCCATATGGACAAAGTTTGATCGTGCATATCGGCCAACGCCACCCGCGTGGCAGGCTGTGGCGGCCTGATAAATCTGCCCGACAGAGCGCGATTTCAGCCGCAGATCGGCCGCCTGACCGCGCATGTGCAAGGAATTTTTTGCCACACCACGCGAATGCGCACGCAGCGCCGCGTTTGTCTTGGGTGAGCGATACCCCGACAACATCATGTAAGGTTCATTCACGTCCATCAGCCGATGCGAGGCCGCAGCAATGTCAATCGTGCGCGGGTCGATTGCGATCACCTGGTTGGTCCGCCAATCGCGCATGAAGTGGTTGATTTCGTTCAGGGCTTCCTTGATGTATTTGCCCTCGATCCAATAGACCGTATCAAGGCTTTCACCGGTGCGCCCAGAGTACATGCGAATGCGTCGAATATCGCCAGCGCCTCTGAGGATTCCGAATGCGTTGGAGGTGCTGGGGGCCGCTGTGATCAGTGTTGCCGCGAAGGCACCCAAAAGGCCGCGCCGTGAGAGCGTCGTGATGGTCATGTGAGATCGCCTGTCCTGCTTCTTCTTTGCCGCCTTAACCTGGCGGCTTGACTGCAAATTCACCGTAAACTTGGCAACGTTATTACACGAAACGATTCTCGCGCCAACACCACAGTTGCAACAGATGGTCCCGCATCCTGAAAATCGGCAAAAACTTGCTCAAATCGGTGCGGTGCTGTTGCCGGGGCGCATCGCCTGTATTGCCGTTCTTGATGATGAACAAGGTAATCAGGCGCGCGCTATGGACAGTCAGCAGGTTTTGCCAGACCTTGGAACATAGGGAAAAACGGCGATCCGGAGAGATCATGGCGGGAATTTTGCGGTTTAAGGCTTGGGCTGCGGCGTGCGCGGTCGCGATTGTGCTGGTGTTGGCACCGGCAGATGCGCGCGCGCAGGTGTCTGGCTTCAACCAGGCAATCGCGGAAAGCGCGGCTTTGGACCCGGCTTTGGCGCAGTTTTACGCCGGGCGTGACTACCAGCCGATCTGGACGACAGAATCCGATGCGGTGCGGCGGGGCGCGTTTTTTGCGGCCCTTGCGGGTGCCGATAACCATGGGCTTCCCGCTAAACGCTATGACGCGGCGGGGTTGAAGGCGCGTTTTGGGGCGCTTCAGTCCGAACGTCAGCGCGGCCTGCTGGAGGTGGCGATGTCGGCCGCCTTTCTAAGCTACGCACAAGATATTCAGACCGGTGCGCTTGACCCGGTGCGGGTCGATCCGGGGATTGTGCGTGAAATTCCGCGCCGCGACCGGGAAAGCATCCTGACGGCTTTTGCTGCCTCGGACGCGGCCGAGTTCCTGCGGGGGCTGCCACCCAAGGCGCCGCAATACGCGCAACTGATGCGCGCCAAGCTGGATTTGGAACGGGCCATCGGGCAGGGTGGTTGGGGCGCGCCGGTTTCGGCCAAGGCCCTGCGCCCCGGTGATACTGGCGGCGCTGTAATTGCGCTTCGTAACCGATTGTTTGCAATGGGATACCTTTCCAGGTCCGCCGCTGCGTCTTTTGACGGCAACCTGCAAAAGGCAGTGCAGAAATTCCAGATGGACAATGGCCTGACTGCCGACGGTGTAGCCGGCGAGGGAACGTTGCTTGAGGTTAACCGGACCCCGCAAGAGCGGCTGCAATCGGTTATTGTGGCCATGGAACGGATGCGCTGGATGAACGGGGTGGATCTGGGCAAACGTCATATCTGGGTCAATCTGCCCGACTTCAGCGTCAGGGTTGTTGATAATGGCAAGGTGACGTTTGAATCGGTAACCGTGGTTGGCCAGAACATTCCTGACCGCCGCAGTCCCGAATTTTCGGATGAGATGGAAATGATGGTGGTCAACCCAAGCTGGAATGTTCCACGCTCGATCACTGTCAAGGAATATCTACCGATGATGCAGCGCAACGCCAATGCCGCGGGACATATCAAGGTGATCGACGGCCGTGGCCGGGTCGTGCCCCGTTCGGCCATTGATTTTGCGTCTTATACGGCGCGCAACTTTCCTTTTGCGATGAAACAGCCACCCTCTGATGGCAATGCGCTGGGGTTGGTGAAATTCCTGTTTCCGAATAAGTACAACATCTATTTGCACGACACTCCCTCCAAGTCCTTGTTCAACAAGGAAACACGAGCATTTTCACATGGTTGCATCCGCGTGGGGGACCCGTTTGATCTGGCCTATGTGTTGTTGTCTGCGCAAACCGACGACCCCGAGGGCGAGTTCAGGCGGCATCTGAACACCGGCCGGGAAACCACGATCATGCTTGAAAAACCGGTGCCCGTGCATCTGGTCTATTTTACCGCCTGGCCCACACCCAGAGGGCAAATTGAATATCGACGCGACGTTTATGGCCGTGATGGCCGGATTTTTGCGGCGCTGTCACACGCTGGGGTAGCAATGCCCGCCTTGGGGGATTAGATCAAAGACCGGGGAATTTTGCCCCAACGCACCCGAGGCCTGTCATGTCCTATACGATTGAGGAAATTGCCAAATCGCTTGGCGCCCGCGCCGAGGGCGATTTGACGATTTTAGTTGATGGTGCCGCTGAACCCGCGTCTGCCGGGCCGCGGCAACTGGCACTGGCGATGGACCCGAAATATGCTGCGGGTCTGGCACTGGGGGCGGCGCAGGCTGCGGTGCTTTGGGATGGTGCCGATTGGCGTGCACTGGGGCTTAGGGCGGCGATCTTTGTGGCGCGGCCGCGTCTGGCGATGGCCGGACTTAGCCGCGCGTTTGATCCGGGCCCCGACATTTCCGCGGGCGTGCATCCGACGGCGGTGATAGACGGCTCGGCGCGGATCGGGGCAGGGGCGGCGATTGGCCCGTTTGTGGTGATCGGGCGCGGTGCGGCTATTGGTGCGGGTGCGCGGATCGCAAGCCACGTCAGCATTGCCGAAGGCGCGCGGATCGGTGCCGATGCGCTGATCCTGCAAGGCGCGAAAATTGGCGCAGGGGTGCAGATCGGTGACCGTTTCATTTGCCAGCCGGGCGCGGTGATCGGCGCGGACGGCTTTTCCTTTGTGACGCCGGAGAAATCCGGGGTCGAAGAGATCCGCGAAACCCTGGGCGAGCGTGACCAGATCCAGCAACAAAGCTGGACCCGAATTCACAGCCTCGGCACCGTCGTGATTGGTGACGATGTGGAACTGGGGGCCAATGCAACGATCGACCGTGGCACGGTCAGGGCCACCTCGGTCGGGTCGGGAACAAAGATGGATAACCTTGTGCACATCGGCCACAACGTGCAGATCGGGTGCGATTGTCTGCTGTGCGGCCAGGTCGGAATTGCCGGGTCAAGCCGGATTGGCGACCGCGTGGTACTGGCCGGGCAGTGCGGCGTTTCGGATAATATTTTTGTCGGTGATGATGTCATCGCCGGCGGTGCGACCAAGATTTTCACCAACGCACCCGCCGGGCGCGTGTTGCTGGGCTATCCGGCGTTGAAGATGGAAAGCCATGTCGAGGCGTGGAAAAACATCCGCCGACTGGGAAGATTGTTTGCGCAGGTTGCAGAACTGCGGGAAGTTGTTGCCAAACTAGGCCAGAAAGGCTGAGCGGAGAAAGACATGAGCGAGAGCATTAAAGAAAAAATCATTGCGATCATTGCCGAAGAGGCCGTTCTGGAGCCAGGTCAGGTGCGCCCGGACATGACGTTGGAGGATCTGGGGATCGACAGTCTGGGGTTGGTCGAATCCATCTTCAAGATCGAAGAAGCCTTTGATATCTCAGTGCCTTTCAATGCGAATGAACCGGCACAGAACGAATTTGATATCTCGTCCGTGGCGGCCATCGTGTCGGCGGTCGAGGCGCTTGTGCGCGCCCGCGTTTAAGACCCGCCGATGAAACGGGTTGTCATAACCGGGGCGGGCACGGTGAATGCGCTGGCGCAAGACGTGCCGCAAACCTTGGTGGCGCTGCGCGAGGGGCGCAGCGGTATCGGGCCGCTGGAGTTTCGCGATGTAGAGCGGCTGTCGATCCAGATTGGCGCGCAGGTCAAAGGCTGGCAGCCCGAGGCACATTTTGAGCGGCAGAAACTTGGGTTTCTGGACCGTTTTGCGCAATTTGCGCTGGTGGCGGCGCGGCAGGCAGTGGCGCAGTCGGGGCTGGATCTGACCGGCGATCTGGGCGACCGCGCGGGTGTGGTTCTGGGCACGGCGGGGGGCGGTGTCGGCACTTGGGATGACAGCTACCGCGCGGTTTACGCCGAGGGCAAGAACCGGGTGCATCCGTTTGTGGTGCCAAAGCTGATGAACAACGCCGCCGTCAGCCATGTCAGTATAGAGTTTGGCCTGCGCGGCCCGGCGTTTTCGGTGGCCACCGCATGCGCCAGTTCAAACCACGCGATGGGGCTTGGCTTTCAGATGGTGCGCTCAGGTGCTGCACCCGTGATGCTGGTCGGCGGCGCCGAGGCGATGCTGTGCTTTGGCGGGGTCAAGGCGTGGGAGGGGTTGCGCGTCATGTCAAGCGACGCTTGCCGTCCGTTTAGCGCCAACCGCAATGGCATGGTGCAGGGCGAGGGGGCGGGCGTCTTTGTCTTTGAAGACTACGACCATGCCCGCGCCCGCGGGGCTGCTATTTTGGCCGAGGTCGCGGGGTTTCACATGTGCTCGGACGCGGGGGATATCGTCATGCCCTCGGTCGATGGGGCGGCGCGGGCAATTGCTGGCGCGCTGAAGGATGCGGGGCTGGCGCCCGAGGCGGTGGGTTATATCAATGCCCACGGCACCGGTACAGCGGCGAACGATAAAACCGAAAGCGCCGCAATTCACCGGGTTTTTGGCCCTGCGGCAAGGCAGGTTCATGTTTCATCCACAAAGGCCGCCCACGGGCACTGCATCGGCGGAACCGGCGCGGTTGAGGTGCTGGCCTGTTTGCTGGCGCTGAATGAGGGGGTGATAGCGCCCACGCTGAACCATCAGGAATTTGACCCCGAGTGTGACCTTGACGTGGTGCCAAACACCGCGCGCGAGGTGCGGGTAGATGCGGTCTTGTCAAATGCCTTTGCCTTTGGCGGGCTGAATGCGGTTTTGGCGCTGAAAAAGGTCTAAACAGCAAACGCCGCCCGGCCTTGGGCGGCGTTCCTTGGCAGGCCCGGTGTAGGCCGTTATTTATTGTCGGCGTTTGCCTTCGTCACCGCGTCATAGGCGGCGGTGAACCCCGAAAGCGACAAGGTCATTTCAACCTTTTGATCGGGGGCAACTGCGGGCACCACGGTCAGCATCGCCTTTTTGCCCTTCTTGAAGCCGTCGACATCGGCCTGGGTAAAACCGATACGGGAAAAACAGCCGGTCGTGTTGCAGAAGGTAAAGGGATAGACCTTGGCTGGCGCGGTATCAATTTGCAGTGTGACCTGCTGGGTAAGCAGCGTTTCCAGCGGCGTCACGATGGTGGCACCTGCGGCGGCTTTTTGACCGGCGGGCAGGGCGAAAATGCTGATATCGGCTACGCTACCGCCTTGGGCATCCTTCAGGATCTGATAGATCTGGCAGGGGTCGTTGCCGTCTTGGGTGCGAATGCACTGCAATTTCCAGTCGCCAAAGGTTTCGGCGGTATAGGTCGTGCCAACGCCATCGGGGGCATCCGCGGTCGTACCCAGCGACAGGTCAGCCGGGGCATCCGTAGCCGTCGTGTCAGCGGCCGTCGCGTCAGTTGCCGGGGTCTCTGTCGTGGTTGTATCGGTGGCGGGGGGCGTTGTCGCCTCTTGCGCGAAGGCCGACGTTGCCAACCCCAGTGCAAGGGCAATCACCAAGGGCTTCGTGAGGTCTACAATCATTTCTCATCCATCCTGAACGGGTTACGGACCCCCGATTAGCACGGCGCAGCGCGAGTGTCAGCGCCCAATAAAGTGCAAAGCCTCTATAATGCGGCGGATTTTGGCCACGAAGGCGTGATATGACGGCGTTTATGGAAAAAGGGCCCCCGAAAGGACCCTTTCCCTTTTTTCCCTGTCGGACTGGCCGACTTCGTCATTGAGGGGACGCTACCCGTCAATATTCATTCCGTCAACAGGCTTTTTACAAGCGTTTAAAATATTGAATACTAAGAAAAAAGCCGCGCCAAAGAGAGGCGGCGGGTTGCCTGCCGCAAAAGCCCGGTTCGGGCCAAAGAAAGCGAACCCCGGCAGAATGGATACTGGCGCCATTTGACTAAAATAGTATTGTTGTGTTGCGCAAAGTGGAGTTGGGAATGAGTGACATGCTGACCGAAGGCGGGATATTTGTAGGCGGTGGCGGCGAAAATTATGCCACTCCGCAAGAGTTGTTGATGAAATACGGCAACCGACACGGGCTGATTGCGGGCGCAACCGGAACTGGAAAGACCGTCACCCTTCAGATTTTGGCCGAAGCGTTTTCCAGCGCCGGGGTGCCGGTGTTTCTGTCTGACGTAAAGGGCGATCTGGCGGGGTTGGCACTGCCTGGATCTGCCAGCGCAAAGCTGCACGACGCGTTCCAGAAGCGGGCCGATACAATTGGATACAACCTGCAATATCGCGGGTTTCCGGTGACGTTCTGGGACTTGTTTGCGCAAAAAGGGCATCCGGTGCGCACCACTGTTTCAGAGATGGGGCCACTGCTTTTGGCGCGGCTTATGGGGCTGTCCGAGGCGCAAGAGGGGGTCTTGAACATCGCCTTTCGGATCGCTGACGAAGAAGAGTTACCGATTCTTGATATGAAGGATCTGCGGGCGATGCTGGTGTTCATCGGTCAGAATGCCGATGAGATAACCCTGCGTTATGGTAATGTCGCATCTGCAACCGTGGGGGCCATTCAACGCCATCTTCTGGTGTTGGAAAACCAGGGCGGCACCCAATTTTTTGGCGAGCCAGCGCTGGAACTGGCTGATATGATGAGCGTGTCCGAGGATGGCCGGGGGCGGGTCAATATTCTGGCGGCCGACCAGTTGATGTCGTCGCCCCGGCTTTATGCGACATTCTTGCTCTGGCTCTTGTCTGAGCTGTTTGAAGAGCTGCCCGAAGTTGGCGACCCTGATATACCAAAGTTCGTTTTCTTCTTTGACGAGGCGCACCTGCTGTTTGACGATGCCCCCAAGGCGCTGGTCGACAAGGTGGAACAGGTGGCGCGGCTGATCCGCTCAAAGGGGGTGGGGGTTTATTTCATCACTCAAAACCCCGGCGATGTGCCCGATCGGATCTTGTCGCAATTGGGCAACCGGGTGCAACATGCCCTTCGCGCATTTACGGCCAGGGATCAAAAGGATCTTTCTCGCGCTGCGCAGAACTACCGCGCCAACCCGCGCTTTGATACGGAAACAGCGATCAAAGAGGTTGGCACGGGCGAGGCCGTGACATCGTTTTTGCAAGCAAAGGGCGTGCCGGGAATAGTAGAGCGCACCTTGGTACGCCCCCCCGCCAGCCGTCTTGGTGTGATTACCGCCCAAGAGCGGGACGTGATCATGCAATCTTCGCCGTTCGGGGTGAAATATGGGCAGGCGCTGGACCGCGAGTCGGCCTATGAGAAATTGGCAGCGCGGGCAAAAGCCGCCGCAGCCGAAGTTACCGAAAACCAAAGTGACCTTGGTGAATTCAACAATGCGCGCCGCTTTGCCCCCGCCAGCAGCACCGTAAAACCACAGGCCCGCAGCCCCCGGTCGCGGTCAGATACGATGGCCGAGGCGTTTGGCAAAAGCTTCATGCGGCAGTTGGGCACGAAATCCGGGCAGGCACTGGTGCGTGGCGTGTTGGGATCCTTGTTCAAGTCACGTTGAGCGGCGGCGGCAACAGCCGCGCCTCACCCATCAGGGCTATCAGAATCTCGATATGGCGCGTCAGGCTGTAACCTGCCCCGCCCTCACGGCGGCACCCATCAAGGCGCGCCTCTTCGGTGATCAACTCGACCAATGCCCGTTCTGGCCGTGGTGGTGTCGGCAGGCGCAAAAGACGGCGCAGGTCGCGGTTTCGGTTGTAATCCGTCAGGCCAAAGCGCGCGGCACTGATCAAAAGGCGCGGGCGGCGCAGGTCGGAAATCAGGCTTATCAGATCAGTCATGGCGTATCCTTTCACAGGGTTTCGCCATGCAATTTACTCAACCTATGAGGGCGTTGCGCATTTTAGATAAATACCGTCCGCCGCGTTTGATGATATTTATCATTTTTAAACAATTATCGGGATCGTTCTATTTATTAACGAACAGGTAACGAAAGCAACCGACGGTTGCGCGCTGTCGAAGACGCGGCGCACCCTGCGCCGTGGATCTCTGGGGGAATGAATGACGATACCATTTACGGCATCCGCGGCCTTGCCCGCGTGGCTGCCTGATTGCGCACGCCTATACCTGCGCCATGTTGAAGAGGGCATACCGATCCGCCAACTGGCGCGCACCGAGGGCTGCCACGCCTCGACCGTGTTGCGCCGTGTCCGCCGGGTAGAGTCGCGCCGCGATGACCCGCTGATTGATGAGTTGCTCTCAGATCTGGCAAAACCCACCACCCTGCGACCCGCTACGCCCATTGCTGAAAAGGAAAATCCGCCCATGTCCGCACCGATCCGCAAAGCCGAAATGCAAGCCGACGATTCCGAAATCCAGTACGAGGCCCGCCGCATACTGCGCCGCCTGACGGAACCGGGGGCGCTGTTGGTTGTCGCGGGCGATCTTGACAAGGCGGTGGTGTTGAAGGGCACGGTGCGTACCGCTGTGGTCGCGCGCACCGTGGCGCAGGCTTTCGCCCTGAATGACTGGATCGAGGTTGCACATTCCGGGCGGATCATCAGCTATGCGATCAGCACCACCGGCCGTGCTGCGTTGCGCCGCATGCTGGACGAGGACAATGCCACCCGTGCAGGCGGGTTGACCGAGGCGCCGCGCGAGCATGAAAACCCTTATGCAGATCAACACCGGCACTGGGCCACACGTCTTGACCCCGAGGGCGGTAATAAACGGCTGCGTGCCAACCTTGCCGAAAGCCCGTTGGGCCTGTTGGCGCGGCGCCGTGACAAGGATGGCGCGCCCTTTCTGCCCGCCGACCTGGTTGCCGCAGGCGAGCGCTTGCGCGAAGATTTTGAACTGGCGCAGATGGGGCCACGCGTAGCCCAGAATTGGGAACGTTTCATGACCGGCGGTGGTCGCGGCCAATACCGTGAAAACGCGGGGCCGGGCGGCGGATCAGGCCGCGCGCGAGACCGCGTTGCCTTGGCCCTGCGTGATCTGGGGCCGGGGCTGGGGGATATGGTGCTGCGTTGCTGTTGTTTTCTCGAAGGGTTGGAGGCCGCTGAAAAGCGCTTGGGTTGGTCTGCGCGTTCGGGCAAGATCGTTCTGCGTATCGCGCTGATCCGGCTTAAACGCCATTATGACGAAACCTATGGCGGTGCCGCCCCCTTGATCGGCTAGGGCAGGGGTAAGCCCCCCTTATTTCGCGAGAAATCAGCACGCGGGGGTGGCCCCCCGCGATGCCTTTGGCCATTCCACGGGGTGCAATTGCTACCAGCCTACTACATCCGATGACAGGGACACCTGGCCAAGCGGCCCTACCTCGCAGCAAAGATTGTCTCACCCGGTTCGAACACGTCTGATATCGTGTTTGCGTAAGGTTGCCTTGGCCCCGGTTTGCGATTATCTGGGTAAATAACGCCACGTCAGGGGGGGACATTCCCGTGCGAGACCTCAAGATACCCGGCCAACGTCACCCCGAAAAGGCACATAAGCCGGATCAGGCGCAGCCGAAAAAACCCGATTGGATTCGCGTCAAGGCGCCGACCTCGCAAGGGTATAAGGAAACGCGCGATATCCTCAAAACCAATAAATTGGTTACCGTCTGCGAAGAGGCGGGCTGCCCCAACGTTGGTGAGTGCTGGAGCGCGGGCCACGCCACAATGATGATCATGGGTGACATCTGCACCCGCGGGTGCAGCTTTTGCAATATTGCAACCGGCAAGCCCAAATCGCTTGATGTATTCGAACCCGGGCGTGTCGCCCATGCGGTGGCGACGCTGGGGCTGAAACATGTGGTCATTACCAGTGTTGACCGCGACGATCTGGAAGACGGCGGGGCCGAACATTTCTGCCAGACGATCCGCGCCATCCGCCACCGCGCACCCGGAACAACGATTGAAATCCTGACCCCTGATTTTCTGAAATGCCCGGCCGAGGCGCTGGAAAAGGTGGTCGAGGCGCAACCCGACGTGTTCAACCACAACCTTGAGACCGTACCGGGTCTTTACCCCTCGGTCCGGCCCGGCGCGCGCTATTTCCACAGCTTGCGGCTGTTGCAGCGGGTAAAGGAACTGGACCCGAGAATGTTCACCAAATCGGGCATAATGGTAGGGCTTGGCGAAGATATGCAGGGCGTGAAACAGGTGATGGACGATATGCGCGCGGCCGATGTCGATTTTCTGACCATCGGGCAATATCTGCAACCTACCCCAAAACATCATAAGGTGGACCGCTTCGTGACGCCGGATGAATTCAAAACCTATGAGGCATCTGCCTATGGAAAGGGATTCTTGATGGTTTCAGCGACCCCGCTGACACGGTCGTCTTATCACGCAGGAAGCGATTTTGCGCGCCTGCGTGCGGCACGGCTGGAAAAGCTGGGCCATAACTGACGCTGGCTTTGGCCGAACTTTGGGCCACCTCTGCCAGAGGCGGCCCAAAGCAGAGCGCCCCCCCGTCGCAAAAGACTGTTTTTTGCAAGAAAATATCGCGGGCGCCGGGGGAAGGTGATCTGCGGCGCAAAATATAACAGGTTGCCATGATCCTTTAATGGAAGTGGCGTTCTGGCGCACCCCGCCAAAGCCATTCCTGATCCTCCGGCCCACAGGCGCCTTTGCCTGCCCACCGCAACCTTGGCCTTACCAGATACATCGCCTCTAAAAGCAGAGGGCACATTCCATGCGAACTCTACACGGGCGATGTGGTTCGCGGGTGCCGAAGGGATCAACCTTTGGTAAACTAAAGGCGCTACAGGCAGGAATTCCCCGCGCCCCAAATCAAAAAGCCCCGGACCGGTCCGGGGCTTTTCGTTCAGGATTCAGCCAATCACGCCTTGGCGAGGTTGCGCAGCACGTAGTGGAGCACGCCGCCATTCTCAAGGTATTCGATCTCGACTTCGGTATCGATCCGGCTTTTTACTTGGATCGTTTTCGTTGTGCCGTCCGCATATTGGATCGTGCAGGGAACCACGCTTAGCGGTTCGATATCCCCTTCCAGCCCTTCAATACTGACAACTTCGTCCCCTTTGAGGTTCAGAGATTTGCGGGTCTCGCCGTCTGTAAACTCAAACGGGATGACACCCATCCCGATCAGGTTCGAGCGGTGGATCCGTTCAAACGACTCGGCAATCACCGCCTTGACGCCCAGCAGGTTGGTGCCCTTGGCCGCCCAGTCACGGCTGGAACCCGCGCCGTATTCGATACCGCCAAAGATGACCAACGGGATGCCCGCGTCCTGATACTCCATCGCGGCGTCAAAGATCGAGGTTTGCGCCCCGTCCGGCCCTTTGGTGTAGCCGCCTTCAACCCCGTCCAGCATCTCGTTCTTGATGCGGATATTGGCAAAGGTGCCGCGCATCATGACCTCATGGTTACCCCGACGTGAGCCGTAGCTGTTGAAGTCCTTGGGGGCCACCTGACGTTCGGTCAGATAGCGGCCTGCGGGTGTCGTTGGCTTGAACGATCCAGCCGGGCTGATGTGGTCGGTGGTAATCATATCGCCCAAAAGTGCAAGGATACGCGCATCTTTGACGTTAGTGATCGTCCCGGCGTCAAGCGTCATCCCCTGGAAATAAGGCGGGTTTTGGATGTAGGTCGAGTTGGCTGGCCAGTCATAGGTTTCACTGTCCACGACATCAACCGCCTGCCATAGCGCATCGCCCTTGAAGACATCGGCGTATTTCGTCTGGAAGGCTTCGCGCGTTACGGTTGCGTCGACCAGATCCGCGATCTCTTTCGTAGTTGGCCAGATGTCTTTCAAAAACACCTCTTTGCCGTCTTTCGAAATTCCGATCGGATCTTTCGTGAGGTTGATGTTCAGATCGCCCGCAATCGCATAAGCCACCACCAAAGGCGGCGACGCAAGGTAGTTGGCGCGCACATCCGGGCTGATCCGGCCCTCAAAGTTGCGGTTTCCCGACAGGACGGCGGCGGCAACCAGGTCATTTTCATGGATGGCCTTGGTAATTTCGGGGTCGCTTAACGGGCCCGAGTTACCGATACAGGTGGTGCAGCCAAAGCCGACAAGGTTGAACCCGATCGCGTCCAGATCCTCTTGCAGACCGGCGGCCTCCAGATACTGCGCCACGACCTGAGAGCCGGGCGCGAGCGAGGTCTTGACCCAAGGCTTGCGGGTCAGGCCAAGGGCGCGCGCCTTGCGGGCCACCAGACCGGCCCCGATCATCACATAGGGGTTGGAGGTGTTGGTACATGAGGTAATCGCGGCGATCACCACCGAGCCATCGCGGATCGTGTAATCGGCGCCCTTGACCTCGGCGGTCTTGCGAACATCAGTCGGCGCTTCCAACACACCACCACCTTCAGCGCCCATGTGCGAGGCACCGTTAGAGATGTCTATCCCGCGGTAATCGGCCACGACCTTGTAAAAGCCACGCGCAGATTCGGTAAGCGTCACATAGTCCTGCGGGCGCTTGGGCCCCGAGATGGCGGGAACGATCTCTCCCATGTCTAGCGACAGCGTCGAGGTGTAGATCGGGTTGTAATCCGCGTCGCGCCACATGCCGTTTTCTTTGGCATAGGCTTCGACCAGGGCGATCCGGTCCTCATCACGGCCGGTGTTGCGCAGGTAACGCAGCGTTTCGTTGTCGATCGGGAAGAAGCCGCAGGTGGCGCCGTATTCAGGCGACATGTTGCCGATTGTTGCGCGGTCTGCCAACGGCAGATGGTCCAGCCCTTCGCCGTAGAACTCGACAAATTTACCGACAACGCCATGTTTGCGAAGCATTTGCACGACCTTCAGCACGAGGTCGGTGGCGGTGGTGCCCTCGACCATCTTGCCGGTCAGTTTGAAGCCCACAACCTCGGGGATCAGCATGGAAATCGGCTGGCCCAGCATCGCGGCCTCGGCCTCGATGCCGCCCACGCCCCAGCCCAGAACGGCAAGGCCGTTGACCATGGTGGTGTGGCTGTCAGTCCCAACCAGCGTATCGGGGTAGGCCACCTCTTCGCCGCTTTGATCGGTATCTGACCAGATGGTTTTGGACAGGTATTCAAGGTTCACCTGATGGCAGATACCGGTACCGGGCGGCACCACGCGGAAGTTGTTAAAGGCGTGTTGGCCCCATTTCAGGAACTGGTAGCGTTCCATGTTCCGCTCGTATTCCAGCTCCACGTTGCGCTGGAAGGCGCGCGGGGTGCCAAATTCGTCGATCATCACCGAATGGTCGATGACCAGATCCACAGGAACCTGCGGGTTGATCTTTTTGGCGTCGCCGCCCAACGCCTTGATCCCGTCACGCATCGCGGCAAGGTCAACCACGGCCGGCACGCCGGTAAAGTCCTGCATCAGCACCCGCGCCGGGCGATAGGCAATCTCACGCGGGTTCTTGCCGCCATTGGTGGCCCATTCGCCAAACGCCTTGATGTCGTCAACCGACACCGTAAAGCCGCCGTCTTCAAACCGCAGCATGTTTTCCAAAATGACCTTGAGCGAAGCGGGCAGCTTCGAAAAATCCCCCAAGCCCGCAGCCTGTGCGGCGGGAATTGAGTAATAGGCAATGTTCTTGCCGCCAGCCGTTAGCGAACGGCGGGTTTTGGCGGTATCTTTTCCGGTGACGATGGGCATGATGGCCTCCCTTGCAGATGATAGGGGTGTCGCTGCATATGGTAATGCCGCATCGTGAGGCACCAATCAAGGGGGGCACGGCAATTTGTATACCATTGCACACAGAAAATGATACCGAAACCCGATGCCGCCTGGCAATCGCAAAACCTTGATTGGCAAAGGCAAGCATTGCGGCTTACCAAAGAGGTCACTTTGAGGGAAAGAAGCGACATGAAACGCGCAATCTTATGCGCAGCCATCGGCGGGTGGCTTGCGACGGCCGGTTTGGCCGAGGCGCAGGTAGCGCCGATTGAGGCGGATCAAAATATCCAAACGGCCGAGCAGGATGCTGCCAGCGCCGAAGCTGTCAGCATCGCGCGCGCGGCCGCGGCACTGATTGCGCCAAAACTACCTGCACCCGAACCCAGCCCGGTTGTGGTTGAGCTTTTCACATCGCAAGGATGTTCATCCTGCCCGCCGGCGGATGCATTGCTGGCCGATATGTCGACGCGAAAAGATGTGATCGCGCTGGCGCTGCATGTTGATTACTGGGACTATCTGGGGTGGGAAGACCCGTTTGCGCAACCCGCTTTTACAGCCCGGCAAAAGGCCTATGCCCGTGCGGCAGGGGAACGCACGATCTATACCCCGCAGATGATCGTGGACGGCGCCGATACGTTGGTGGCACCGCGCGCGGCTGATTTGTCGGCGCTGATCGCGGCCCATGCAGCCGGGCCTGACCCGGTCGCGGTGCGCCTTCGCCCCGAGGGTGGCAAGATCGTCGTTGATCTTAGCGCCGATCCGCCGCTGACCACCCCGGCCGTGATTCAGATCGTGCGGTATACCCCCTCGACGCGGGTCGAGATCGTGCGCGGTGAAAATGCGGGGCGTGAACTGGATTATGCCAATGTCGTCAAGGCGTGGCATGCCGTTGCAGATTGGGACGGGCGCGGGCCGCTGACATTGACTGTCACGCTTGATGGCGCGGATCCGGCGGTGCTGATCGTGCAAACTGCGCGACCGGGCAAATCTGCCCCGCTTCCCGGCGCCATCCTTGCCGCCGCGCGGTTGAACTGACCTGACCTGACCTGACCGTAGCCTGCCAGCCCTGCAATTTCCGTTCAATTAGCTGCGTTTGCGGCCCTTCCAGCGCCGATGCACCCAGAACCATTGGTCCATATGGCCGCGCACCAGGGCCTCCAGGCTGTCATTCAGCGTTTGCGTCATTGCTTCGGTGCTGGCTATGGGCACCGGTGCCTCGACCCGGATCTGAAAATCAAGTCCGTTCGGTTGGCGGATACCATAGATCGGAATCAGCAGCGCATCATATTTCAGCGCCAACTCTGCCGCCGATAACGCGGTTTGTGCCGACAGGCCGAAAAACGTCAACGCCGCGCCATGACCCACATGCTGATCAGAGACGATGCCCAGCATTCCGCCCGATTTCAGGAACCGGACCATTTCCGTCAGACCCCGTTTGCCGCGTGGAAACAAGGGTTTACCCAACCGCTCGATCGCCTGAATGTAATGGGCGTCAAACAGGCGGTTCTTCATCGGCTTGTAAAGCCCACCCACAGGATAGCCGCGCGCGATAAGGGCGGCGCGGGCGACGTCGTAATTGCCAAAATGCCCGGTTGCCAGAATGACGGGGCGACCCGCCTCACGAGCGGCTTGCAGTGCCGCGGCACCGGGGCCGTCCAACGGGATGTTCTTCACCCGGTCGATGAATTCCTGACCCGAATAAATCTCGGCCAGGGTGCGGCCCAGATTGTCGGGCACCGCGCGGGCCAGACGGGCCACTTCGGCAGATGGCAGATCCGGCCGCGCAAGGGCCAGATTGTCACGCACCCGCCGGGTGTAGCCCAGCAGCGGCGATAGCAGCCGTGACACGATCCAGCCGGTTATCGGCACGCGAAAGCGGTAAGGTAGCGCCAGCATCAGCCCTATCAGCGCGCGAAACGCGCCATTGCTCAGCCGGTCGGCCAGCGTCGGGGGGGTGGTGGTTTTGCTCATCAGGTCCGTGTCAATGCGCAGATCTTGCCGCAGCTTTTTCCCTTGCCCAGACATAAAGCCCTGCGCCGACGATCACAAGCGCGCCGACGACCGTCCAGCGGTCAGGCAACTGATTAAAGAACATCCACCCCCAGAAGCTGGAAAAGATCAGCCCCGCATAGCCGAAAGGCGCCAGCGTGCCCGCCTCGGTCAGGGTGAAGGCGCGGATCAACAGCGCCTGCCCAAGCGCCCCGCAAAGCCCCAGCGCCACGAACAGCCACAGATCGCCCAGTGCTACCGGCTGCCAAAACAGCGGCACCGCCAGCGTGCTGAGAACGGTGCCCACCAGTGCCGACCACAGCATCGAGGTCGCAATGCTTTCGGTGCGCAGCACCCGCGTCAGCAGCGCCCCCGCAGCATAGGTAAACGCCCCCGCCAGCGCCAAAAGGGCGGCCGGGTCCATCACGCCAGCACCGGGGCGCAAAATGATCATCGCGCCGCAAAACGCCACCGCAATGCCGATCAGGCGCCGTGGCCCCAGCCGCTCACCCAAAAAAAGCGCCGCGCCAAGCGTGATGAGCACCGGGTTCAGGTCTAACAGCGCCGCAGCCTCGGCCAACCCGATAGAACGGATCGATATGAAAAATAGCACCACCGTGGCAACTTGGGTCAGTGCGCGCAGCAGTTGCACCCGTGGTTGCCGCGTGATCAGCAGACGCGGTAGCCGCGTGCGAAAGATCAACGCGAGGATCAACGCGTTGACCACAAACCGCGCCCAGACCACTTGCGCCGGATGATAGCGCGTCCCCAGATGCTTGGCCGTCGCATCCATCAGCGCAAATGCCAAAAGCGCCGCCAACAGGATCAGCACACCGCGCCCGCTTGGGGCTATAATCGCAGAAGGGGCCGGATCCGGCCCCTTCATGTTTATCGGGTCGGGCTCTGCGCTCACAGCAGCGATTTGACCTTGGCGACCACAGCCTCTGGGGTGATGCCGAATTCTGCGTAAAGCTGATCTGCCGGGGCCGAGGCGCCAAAACCCTCCATCCCGACGAAACCTGCCTTGGCCTCACGGCCCCGCTCGCCCAGAAGGTAGCGATCCCAAGGCTGGCGCACGGCGGCCTCAACGGCGACGCGCACGGTGCCTGCGGGCAGAACGCGGCGGCGGTAGGTTTCTTCCTGCGCCGCAAACAGCTCCATACAGGGCATTGACACAACCCGCGTCCCGATCGCTTCGGCCTGAAGCAGATCACGGGCTTTCAGCGCGATTTCCACCTCGGAACCGGTCGCCATCAAGATCACCTGACGCTTGCCCGCAGCCTCTTCCAGCACATAGCCCCCCTTGGCTGTCAGGTTCTGGTTGGTGTGGGTCTTGCGCAGCAGGGGCAGGTTCTGGCGCGACAGGGCCAGAACCGACGGCGTGGTCTTGGTGGTCAGCGCCAGTTCCCACGCCTCGGCGGTTTCCACCACATCGGCGGGGCGGAAGGTCCAGGTGTTGGGCGTGGCGCGGCAGATCGCCAGATGCTCGACCGGCTGGTGGGTCGGGCCGTCTTCGCCCAGCCCGATGCTGTCATGCGTCATGACATAGACCGCAGGCACCCCCATCAGTGCAGATAGACGCATCGCGCCACGCGCATAGTCGGTAAAGCAAAAGAACGTGCCGCCATAGGGACGCGAACCGCCGTGCAGCCAGATCCCGTTCATCGCTGCCGCCATGCCATGTTCGCGAATCCCGTAATGGATATAGCGCCCGGCGCGGTTTTCCGCGTTGAACAGGCCCATACCGGCGGTTTGGGTCAGGTTGGAGCCGGTCAAGTCAGCAGAGCCGCCCAGCGTTTCCGGCATCACCGGGTTTACTGCCGCCAGCACCATCTCGCTTGCCTTGCGGGTGGCCACCTTGGGCGCCTTTTCGGTTACGTCTTTTTTGAAAGCGCGGATCGCGGTGGCCAGTTTCTTTGGCGCGTCGCCGGCCATCTGACGCTCAAACTCGGCGCGTTTGTTGGCGGGCAGGGCGGCTTGACGGGCCTCCCATTCGGCACGGGACGCGGCACCGCGCGCGCCGATCTTTTCCCACGCCGCCTTGATGTCGGCCGGAATTACGAAAGACGCATGCGGCCAGCCATAAGCGGCCTTGGTCGCGGTGATTTCATCGTCTCCCAAGGGCGAGCCGTGGGCCGAATTGGTATCCGCCTTTTGCGGGCTGCCAAAACCGATGATGGTCTTGCAATCAATGAACACCGGACGGTCCGAGCCTTTTGCCAGCGTCATGGCACGGTCGATATCGTCGGGGTCGTGCCCATCGCAGTGCAGCACAGTCCAACCGGCCGCGGCAAAGCGTGCGCGTTGGTCGGTGATGTCGGACATGGTGACACGCCCGTCGATGGTGATGTTGTTATTGTCCCAAAGAACGATCAACTTTGACAGCTTTTGCATGCCGGCAAGGCCGATCGCCTCGTGGCTGATCCCCTCCATCAGGCAGCCGTCACCCGCGATGACCCAAGTACGGTGGTCTTGCACCTTGGCGCCAAAGCGTGCCTGAAGCGACTGTTCGGCCATTGCAAAACCAACGGCATTGGCGATGCCCTGACCCAAGGGCCCCGTGGTGGTCTCTACCGCGTCAATCAAGAAGTTTTCGGGATGGCCCGCGGTCAGCGCGCCCCACTGGCGGAAATTCTTGATCTGGTCCAGCGTAACCTGCTTGTCACCCATCAGGTAAAGCAGCGCATAGATCAGCATGGAGCCGTGGCCCGCAGACAAGATAAAGCGGTCGCGGTCGGCCCATCGGGGCGCAGAGACATCAAATTTCAGATGCTTTTGAAACAGCACTGTCGCGACATCGGCCATACCCATCGGCATGCCGGGATGGCCGGATTTGGCGGCCTGAACCGAATCCATCGCCAACGCCCGAATGGCGGTGGCCAGCGACCAGTGATTGGCGTGTTTGGCGCGAAGCGTGGCGATATCCAAGGGGTGGACCTTTCGGTTGTCAGAATTGGGTTTCCCCCCTGATAACAGGCCCGCGCCGAAGATCAAGCGCGCGCCCCAAGCCATTGATGCAAAAGGGGGGGCGCAAAGCCCTACAGCATTGGGTAAGATCAGGAACAAGGCGGGGGTGCTGATTCGCATCCCCTGAAACGGCAACCGGAAGAGCCGGAGGCAGGCAGAATGAGCGATTTGGCTGAATATGAACGCCGCATCAGCTATGCGCTGGCGCGGATTGGTAAAGGGGTCGAGGCAATCAACGCCCGTGTCGCCGCTGGCGTGGCCCGGCCGGCAGAGCCCGTTGTAGAGAACCTCGCCCCTGAAACGGGCCCGGACATACCCCCCGATGAAGGCGCGCTGACCGAATTGCGCGATGCGCTCGAGGCTGAACGCGATGCCAATGCACAGCTTTCCGAACGGGTCCGTGCGATCCGCGAAAAGCAGGAAACCACGCTCGCCTCGCTGGAACGCAAACTGGCGGCTGCAACAAAGGGGCTGGACGAGGCCAACCACGAACTGGTGCGGATCAAACACGCCAACACCGAACTTGCCGCCGTGAACCGTGATCTGACAGACGCCGCCCGCGATGGCTTGGCGGACCCGGAACTGATCAACCGCGCGATGCAGGTCGAACTGGAAAGCCTGCGTGCCGGGCGCGATGCGGAAATTGCAGAATTGGATGGGCTTTTGGGCGCGTTGGAGCCGCTATTGTCAACCTTGCCACAATCTGGCCCGCAACCATCGGAGGGCGATCATGCCTGAGCTGAAAATCTCTGTTGGTGGACGCGAATTCGATGTGGCCTGTCAGGAGGGCGAAGAACATTTTCTGCGCTCGGCTGCGGCGATGCTGGATACAGAGGCGTCAGTACTGCTTGGACAGATTGGCAGGATCCCTGAAACCCGGATGTTGCTGATGTCTGGCCTGATGCTGGCCGATAAAACCGCCGGGCTGGAAGATCAGCTGCGCAGCGCCCTTGCCCGCGCCAAAACCGCCGAAGCCGCGCTAAGCGAAGCCCAGGCAAACCCGACGCGCGTAGAAGTGCCGGTGATCCCCGTTGAAGTCACCGATACCCTGGCCGAAATTGCCGCCCGTGCCGAAGCGTTGGCGGATCGGGTGGAAGAAAGCCTCTAGGTTATTTTCATAACCCAAACGCCCCGCCGCCGAGGCTAGTCAGACGGCCTTTCAGGTCAGGCGCCCACGCGGGGCAAACGCCTATTCCGCCGCCTTCAACTTCATTACAAAGCCGCTCTCGATCTGGTCCGAGGGCGCCACCGGGTATTCGCCGGAAAAACAGGCGTCGCAATATTGCGGCCGGGCATTGTTGCGGCCCTCAGCCTCGCCCACGGCACGATAAAGCCCGTCCAGCGAAATGAACTTCAGACTATCGACACCGATCCATTCGCGCATCTGTTCTTCGGTCATGTTCGCGGCCAGAAGTTTGCCCCTGTCGGGTGTGTCCACACCGTAAAAACAGGGCCATGCGGTAGGGGGCGAAGCGATGCGAAAATGCACCGAGGCTGCGCCCGCATCAATGATCATATCCTTGATCTTGCGTGACGTGGTGCCGCGCACAACGGAATCGTCCACCAACACGACCCGCTTACCCTTTACCAGCGCACGGTTCACGTTCAGCTTCAGGCGCACCCCCATGTTGCGGATCTGTTCCGTCGGTTCGATAAAGGTGCGGCCCATA
Organism: Phaeovulum sp.; assembly: GCF_047638075.1. Taxonomy (NCBI): domain Bacteria; kingdom Pseudomonadati; phylum Pseudomonadota; class Alphaproteobacteria; order Rhodobacterales; family Paracoccaceae; genus Phaeovulum; species Phaeovulum sp. The sequence goes on along the minus strand of NZ_JBLJBV010000066.1, from coordinate 19,729 downwards.
TACTGGTTGCGGATAATTCCCATCGCGTAGGGGATGCCGCTTTCCTGACTGTAGCCGATGGCGGCCGGGGTGCCACTATCTGGCACGGGGCAAACCATATCCGCCTCAACGGGCGCCTCCCGGGCCAGTTCAACCCCGATCTGGCGCCGGGTTTCATAGACCGAACGGCCGCCGATGATACTGTCAGGCCGCGAGAAATAGACATGCTCAAAAATGCAAAACCGGCTGTTCGGGGCGCCAAAGGGGTGGCTGCTTTCGATCTTGCCGTTTGCGATCACCACCATTTCACCCGGCTCGATTTCGCGAACCAGCTCAGCACCGATGATATCCAGCCCGCAGGTTTCTGACGAAAGGCAATAGCCGTGATCACCGATTTTGCCCAACACCAAAGGCCGCACCCCCAGCGCATCGCGCACACCGATCAGTTTGGTGCGCGTCATCGCCACGATCGAAAAGGCCCCCTCGACCCGGCGCAGCGCGTCCTTGATCCGCTCGGACAGGCTTTTCTGGATCGAACGGGCCATCAGGTGGATGATACATTCGCTGTCCGACGAAGACTGAAAGATCGAGCCACGCTCGATCAATTCACGGCGCAGCGCATTGGCGTTGGTCAGATTGCCATTATGCGCAATGGCGCAACCGCCCATGGCGAATTCACCGAAAAAGGGTTGCACGTCGCGGATGACGGCGCCTTTGGATCCCGCCGTCGAATACCGCACATGGCCGATCCCAAGACTGCCCGGCAGCGTTTCCATCAGACTGGCCTTGGTGAAATTATCGCGCACATAGCCAAACCGATGGGCCGAATTGAACCCTTGATCAGCGTCATAGGCGACGATCCCGCCCGCCTCTTGGCCGCGATGCTGCAAGGCGTGCATCCCTAGCGCTACGAAATTTGCGGCATCGGCTACGCCGATAACGCCGAAGACACCACATTCTTCCTTCAGTTTGTCGTCGTCAAACGGATGAGACAAGAACGGGCGGGCCTCAGGTTTCATGGACTTGGCTCCGGATACGGGGGGGGTGTTGAGTTGAGGCCCGTTTAATACCAAACGCCGGGGCTGTCACGCCCTCAAGGGTCTAATTGGCCGTTCGGGCGGTCACGATGTCGCGCTTCAGTTTTTCGGCGCGGGCTGGAATTCTGCGGTAGGGGTCGCGCATTTGCTGACAAGCTGTTCATAACGCGCCACAATCCAGCCGGGGGCATCGCTGGGCATTGATTCATCCACGCTGCCGGTCATGCGTTCAAACACCTTGGCAGAACGTGAATTATCTACCGCCGGCAAGGTCTGGTTCACCACGACCCGATCATAAACGACGAAAGCCACCGCCACCAGAATGACGCCGCGCAGAACGCCGAACAAGAATCCCAACCCCTGATCTATCCCGCCAAGCGCCGAGCGTTGCACAACACTGGCAAACAGCGGCGTGAGGATCGAAAAAACCACCAGCGCTAGCGCAAACACTGCCGCAAAGCCGCCGATCATGGCCAACTCGCAGCTATCGGCCAAAAACTTGTCCAGCACCGGCACCTGCGCAATCAGCGGGCGGGCCGCATCGGCAAACAGGAACGCCAGCACGGCGGCGGCAATCCAGCCCGCTATCGACAGGGCTTCGCGCACGAAACCGCGGCTGTAGGCAAGTATTGCAGACAGCACGATGATGACCGCCACAATGGCGTCGACGATGGTGAAGCCGTCCATGGTTTTCCTTCTCCGGACGCGGCTTCAGCCCGCGCCAAACATGTCCCCAACAAAAGTCACAAGATCGGGCAACTTGCGCAGCTCCATCCCGTTGCCCCCTTCGGCCTTGGTTCGCTCTGGGGCAATAGCCCTTGAAAAACCAAGTTTCTGCGCCTCTTTCAACCTGTTTTCGGCCTGACCGACCGGGCGAAGCGCCCCCGAGAGGCTGATTTCACCGAAAATTACCATATCTGGCGGTAATGCCACATCTTCGCGCGCCGACAAAAGGGCAGCGGCCAGCGCAAGGTCTGCCGCAGGTTCCAGCACGCGCATGCCCCCGGCGACGTTCAAAAACACATCAAGCCCGGTAAACGGGATCCCGCAGCGCGATTCCAGCACCGCCAGAATGGTCGAAACCCGGCCACTATCAAGCCCCACGACCGTGCGCCGGGGCGAAGCCAGGGGCGAGGGCGCGACAAGTGCCTGAATTTCAGTCAGAACCGGGCGCGTGCCCTCGATCCCGGCAAACACCGCCGAGCCGGGCTGGGCCTGACCGCGTTCAGATAAAAACAACGCCGACGGGTTTGACACCTCGGCCAGACCGCCGCCGGTCATCTCGAATACGCCAATCTCATCGGCGGGGCCGAAGCGGTTTTTCACCGCGCGCAGAATGCGAAACTGATGCCCGCGCTCGCCCTCAAAATAAAGCACCGTATCGACCATATGCTCAACCACGCGCGGGCCCGCGATCTGGCCTTCTTTCGTGACATGGCCGACCAACACGACCGAGGTGCCGCGTTTCTTGGCGAAACTGACCAGCTCGTGGCAGGCGGCGCGCACCTGACTGACGGAACCGGGGGCGGAATCCACCATATCGGCCCACATCGTCTGAATCGAATCGATGATCACCAGATCCGGGCGTTCGGCATCCAGTGTGGTCAGAATATCGCGCAGGTTGGTTTCGGCACCCAACTGCACAGGCGCATCCGCCAGCCCCAGCCTTTGCGCCCGCATCCGCACCTGCGCACTTGCTTCCTCGCCTGAAATATAGAGGCATTTCAAGCCTGTGCGGGCGAAAGCTGCCGCGGCCTGTAGCAGCAGTGTGGATTTCCCGATCCCCGGATCCCCCCCCACCAGTATCGCTGAGGCTGGCACAAGGCCGCCGCCCAGAACCCGGTCCAGCTCATCCATGCCCGAACAGGTGCGTGGCGGCGGCGGCTCTTGGGTCGAAAGCGTGGTCAGCGCAATCCGGCGCCCCTTTGCCGCGCCCAGCGATTTTGATCCCGGCCCCGTGGATAGCGGCGCCTCTTCGAGGATGGTGTTCCATGCGCCGCAGGCATCGCATTTGCCGCCCCATTTCTTATGGGCGGCGCCGCAGGCAGAGCAGGTGAATGAGTTCGGGGTTTTAGCCATGGCTCTTCCTGCCCGAAAGGGCGCGGGTGATCAAGCCATCCGCGCGGGCTGCCGTCAGGTCCGCCGCGCACTCAGCAGCGAAATTACAAGGCTTGCCAGAATACAGCCGGTAAACAGATAAAGCCCCCAGCCGGTTTCCACCCGCCCCACGCCAATTCCCTTGGCCAGAACGATATAAAGCGCGACCAGGAAAATATCGGCCATCGCCAGTTTTCCCAGCACATGCAGCGCCGGCAAAAGCCGTGGCGAGGCAAGGTTGAATTGCACCAACGCCAGCCCCAATGTCTTGATATAGGGCGCAAAAAGGGCAAAGAACGTGACCAGCAGCGCCAAAAACACATCCTTTTCCCAAAGCGATTGTAACCCCGTGATTACCGAGATTGCGTCCAAATCGAAAAACGGCAAAAACCCCGCGCGCAACAACGGCGCAAACCACGCGACCGGAAAAAGGACCAAAAGTGCGAGGTTGGCGTATTTCAGCAAGGGCATGAAGGGGCCTTGAGGTTACAGCGGCGTTAGCGTTATTTCTTATATTTCACAGCTGGTTATGAGGCGGCTTGATGCCGTTCTATCGGACAGATTCGATAGGCCCCTCGGCGCGGCCGTGAATGAACTGTTGGATGTAAGGGTCTGGTGTTGCGTCCATTTCCTTGACAGGACCAGTCCAGCAGATTTTACCGTCATAAATCATCGCCACCCTGTCAGCGATGCTACGGACCGAGGTCATGTCATGCGTGATGGTCATGGCGGTAACGCCCATTTCCACCACAATTTCGCGGATCAACGCATTGATAACGCCGGACATTATAGGGTCCAACCCCGCCGTTGGTTCATCAAAGAAGATGATTTCCGGCTCGGCGGCGATGGCGCGGGCCAGGCCGACGCGTTTTTGCATCCCGCCCGATAGTTCGGCCGGGAAAAGGTCTGCCACCTCGGGTTTCAGCCCGACGCGGCGCAGCTTTTCAATGGCAATCGCCCGCGCCTCGGCCTTGGGGCGCTTGCCCGCGCCGCGCAGCAGCCGAAACGCCACATTTTGCCAGACAGGAAGCGAGTCAAACAGCGCACCGCCCTGAAACAGCATCCCAAAACGGGCCAGAAATGCATCGCGCGAGGCCTTGTCCACATCCCCGCCCGCGACCATGATTTGCCCGCGATCATGATGAACAAGGCCCAGTATGCATTTGAGAAGAACGGATTTTCCGGTGCCAGAGCCGCCGATGATCACCATGCTTTCGCCCTTGGGAATTGTCAGATCAATTCCCCGCAAAACCTGATTGGCGCCAAAGGCCTTATGCACCCCTGAAAGCGTTATCATGCCTTGAAAAACGCCTCCGTCAGCAGGTAGTTCGCCGCCAAAATCAGCACCGAGGCCGCAACCACCGCGGATTTCGTCGCCCGGCCCACACCCTGCGCGCCGCGCCCGGAATTCATCCCATAGTAGCAGCCCATGACCGCCACGATAAACCCAAAGACAGCGCCCTTGACCAGTCCAGACCCCACATCCCAGAACTGAAGAAAATCCCAAGTCGTCTTGATATAGGTGGCCGAGTTGAAATCAAGCCGATGCACACCCACCATCCAGCCGCCCATGATCCCGATCGTATCACCCACCGCAACCAACAGCGGCATTGTCAGCGTAGCGGCCAGTACCCGCGGCACGGTCAGGTATTTCATCGGATGCGTTGAAAGAGTGACCAGCGCGTCGATCTGCTCGGTCACTTTCATTGTGCCGATTTCGGCGGCAATGCTGCTGGCAACGCGCGCTGCAACCATCAACCCACCCAGAACTGGCCCCAATTCGCGCGTCATGCCAATGGCGACGATGTTGGGCACCACCGATTCCGCCGAAAAACGCGCGCTTCCAGCATAGATCTGCAAGGCCAGCGCCGCGCCGGTGAACACGGCCGTCAGGCCCACGACCGGCAGCGACAACCAGCCGATCTGCAAGGCCGAATGCAGAAATTCCCGAAAGTAGAACGGGGGGCGCAGCAGGTGGCTGACCGCGCCGCTCGCAAACTGGCCCAAGCGCCCCGTTGCCGCCATAGCCCCCAGAACTGACCGGCCCAGACGGGCCAGCAGCGCGCTGACAATCACACCGAGCCTCCGGTATAGTTGCGCTGATAGCGGGTGCCAAGCGAGGTCAGGATCTCATATCCGATGGTTCCGGCAATATCCGCCAGATCGTCGACGCCCTGTTCGGGGCAAAGTATATCCAACGATTTCGGCACTTCGCTCAGATGGCTGACATCGACGGTGATCAGGTCCATCGAGATGCGGCCAACCACGGGGCAGGGCAGGCCGTCGGCCCAAAGGGTCGCGCGGCCCGACAGGTTGCGCATCAAACCGTCGGCGTAGCCTGCGGCGACGGTGGCAATCTGGCTGTCAGCCTCGGCGCGCCAGGCACCGGCATAGCCTACGGTTTCGCCTGCCACGACGGTGCGGCTTTGAACGACCGGCAGCGACAGACGCACCACGGGGGTCGCAGTGTCGAAGGGAAGACCGCCATAAAGCCCGATACCGGGGCGGATCACGTCAAAATGATAATCAGGGCCCAGCAGGATGCCGCCCGTTGCCGCAAGCGAGCGCGGGGCAGGGACGCCATCGGTCAGGCGCCGAAACTCGGCCAGTTGTGCGGCATTGGCAGGGTGGTCAGGCTCGTCCGCGCAGGCAAGGTGGCTCATCAACAGGCGTGGACCGGCACCAATAAGGATGTCTGCCACAGCCTCCCATTCGGCCGCTTCCATGCCCAACCGGTTCATGCCGCTGTCAAGCTGCACCCCGAAAGCCGCGCCCGGAAGCGCCTCAAAATGCCGGGTGACCTGATCAAGTGAATTGAGCAGAGGAATAAGGCCAAGATCCCCGATCATTTCGGTATCGCCAGCCATATGGCCGGAAAAGACGTAGATTTCAGGGCCATCCCCCACGGCTAGGCGTAGGGCGGCGCCCTCCTCGGCGGCGGCGACAAAGAATTTCTGTGCCCCCGCCCGCATCAGCGCGCGGGCTACACGATCCGCCCCCAGCCCATAGGCGTTGGCCTTGACCACGGCACCGGTCTGGCACCCCCTGCCTGCGAATACCCCCAGTGCCCGCCAATTGGCGAGAACACCATCCAAATCAATCGTCAACGTTGCAGTAGCCATGCCGCCTGTTTTGACAGGCACGCGCGCAAGGTCAAGTGCAAAGGCCTGGCACCCTGTCATTGCCGGGAAAAAATCCCGAAAATGGCGCTTGCAGACGCGCTAAGCCCTGAAAAAGAGACATTTTCCTGCGAAAATCAGAAACGGTCGTCGCCGCTGCCTTGTTGCCAGGGCTTGACCAGGTTGCCAAACCGCGTGAACTGGCCCTCGAACGACAGCTCGACCGAGCCGATCGGCCCGTGGCGCTGCTTGCCGATGATCACTTCGGCCTTGCCATGAACCTGTTCCATCACCTGCTGCCAGGCGGCCATCTTTTCCATCTCGTGATCGCCGGGCTTTTCGCGTTCCTTGTAGTATTCGTCGCGGTAAACAAACATCACCACGTCGGCGTCCTGCTCGATCGAGCCGGATTCGCGCAGGTCTGACAGTTGCGGGCGCTTGTCTTCGCGGCTTTCTACCTGACGCGACAACTGGCTGAGCGCGATCACCGGGATGTTCAGCTCTTTTGCAATCGCCTTCAGCCCTTGGGTGATCTCCGACACTTCGTTCACGCGGTTTTCGCCTTTGCCGGTGCCCTTGACCAGCTGCAAATAGTCCACCATCAACACATCCAGCCCATGCGTCCGCTTTAGCCGGCGGGCGCGGGCGGCCAACTGGCTGATCGGCAGCGCGGGCGTGTCGTCGATATAGAGCGGGCAGGTTTCCAGCGCTTTCGCAGCTTCGACAAAACGGCGAAATTCGGTTTCGGTCATGTCACCACGGCGGATCTGCTCCGAGGGCACCTCGGCGGCTTCAGACAGGATACGGGCGGCCAACTGTTCGGCGCTCATCTCAAGACTGTAGAACCCGACGACCCCCCCCTCAACCGCGCCCTCGGTGCCATCAGGCATCCGGCCCTTCTTGTAAACCTTGGCGATATTGAAGGCGATATTGGTCGCAAGCGAGGTTTTCCCCATCGACGGGCGCCCCGCCAGGATCAACAAATCCGACGGATGCAGACCGCCCAGCTTCTTATCAAGATCGGTCAGCCCGGTTGAGATTCCGGCAAGCCCGCCGTCGCGCTGATAGGCGGCGTTGGCCACATTAACAGCGTCTGTTACCGCCTTGAGAAAAGATACAAAACCCTTTTCCGCATGGCCCTGCTCGCCCAGTTTGTATAGCGCCTGTTCGGCCGCCACGATCTGCTCGCGCGGCTCGTCTTGCACAACCACCTGGGTTGCGCGGGCGGCGATATCCTGGCCCAGCCGGATCAGTTCGCGCCGGATCGCCAGATCATAGATCATCTGCGCATAGTCGCGCGCCGCATAGGCCGAGATTGCCGCCCCCGCCAGCCGCGCGAGGTAGGCCGGCCCGCCCAGTTCCTTCAGCCCGTCGTCGTCTTCCAGATAGGCCTTTAGCGTGACCGGACTGGCCAGCGCATTCTTTTGGATCCGGGCAATGGAAACCTCGAAGATGCGCTGATGGACCGGCTCAAAAAAGTGTTCTGCGCGCACAATCGCGGCAATCCGGTCGTAGATGTCGTTATTGGTCAGGATCGCGCCCAGCAATTGCTGCTCGGCCTCGATGTTATGTGGCTGCACCTCTGTGGCAACCGGCTCGGTCGGCGTGTCACGCAATGCCCTGACTTCGTTCATCACATCACCTTCCCATACTGCGTTCGACCCTAGCGTGTCGGGGTTTAGCGCAATCCGACAGCGGGGTATCGTTTGATAGTTCTGTGGATAAGTCAGGCTCGTCGCCGCAACTTAGCCGGTTATCGTGTAGCGCAGTGATCAAGACATACCACATCTGGTGGCAGCTTGTCTAATTTGGCGGATTGGGGCGATTCTTGTTACCGAACGGGTAAAGTTATCCCATTCGATCCACAGATCGTTCCACAGAAATTTGCCGCGTCACACCTTTTTGCGCGCATCCTGCCACGGGCGCGGGTTGGTCAGAAATGCCTCGACCTCGCGCAGTGTTTCAGCGTCAAACGCCTTTTGTGCCCGCGCTTCGGTCAGCACATCCCACCAAGTGCAAAGATGGTGCAGCGCCACGCCATGCGCGGCCAGTTTTTCGGTCGTTTCGGGAAAGATGCCGTAATAAAAGATCACTGCCGTATGGGCGCAGCTTGCCCCGGTTTCGCGGATCGCATCAACAAAGCTCAGCTTTGAGCCGCCATCGGTTGTCAGATCTTCAACCAGCAATACCCGTTCGCCCTCGGTCATGACGCCCTCGATGCGCGCATTGCGGCCGTAGCCCTTGGGTTTTTTGCGCACATAGGTCATCGGCAAGGCCAGCCGTTCGGCCATCATCGCGGCAAAGGGAATTCCTGCCGTCTCGCCGCCGGCAATATTGTCGAAGGCCTCAAACCCTGCATCCCGCATCACCGTTACCGCCAGAAAATCCATCAGCGTCGAACGGATCCGCGGGTAAGAGATCAGCTTGCGGCAATCAATATAGGTCGGGCTAGGCAGGCCGCTGGCCAGGATAAAAGGCTCTGTCGCGTTGAAATGCACCGCCTTGATTTCCAAAAGCATCCGCGCCGTCAGCCGGGCGATTTCCTCTTTCGGGGGGTAAGAGCTGGGGATCATCGTCTAGGTCCTTTTTTCGGTATCGCGTTTTTTCCGGCGGCATTTGCCCGGCCAACAGAAAGGGGTGCGCGCTGTGGGGGACGTTTCAGCCAGAAGGCACGCTTAGTCATGCACCTGCCAATGGACCGGAAACCCGGGGTCGAAAACCGTGACCGGGCCTGCGCCAGTCAGGATCTTGGCGGGCCAGTCGGCAGGTTCGGTGGTTTTTTCCAGTGTCAGCGTGCTATCATTTGCCGGCATACGGTAGAAGGCGGGGCCGTTCAGTGATGTGAAACGCTCAAGCTGGTCCAGCGCGCCTTCTTCGTCAAACACATGCGCCAGGATCGCCATCGTATTGGTCGCGGTAAAGCAGCCCGCGCAGCCGCAGGCCTGTTCCTTGAGGCTGTCGATATGTGGTGCGCTGTCGGTGCCCAGAAAAAAGCGCGCCTCGCCCGAGGTGGCGGCAGCACGCAGCGCTAGGCGGTGCTCTTCGCGCTTGGCGACAGGCAGGCAGTAGTAATGCGGCTTGATCCCGCCCACGAGGATGTGGTTGCGGTTGATGATCAGGTGGTGGGTCGTGATCGTCGCGGCCAGATCCTCACCGCCTGCGCGCACATAATCAACGCCTTGCCGGGTGGTGATATGTTCCATCACCACGCGCAGCCCGGGCGTTGCGCGGCGGATCGGGTCCAGCACCGTGTCGATAAACACGGCCTCGCGGTCAAAAATATCAACCGACGCGGTGGTCACTTCGCCATGCACACAAAGCGGCAGGCCAATCTCGGCCATTGTCTCAAAGACGGCGCGCACCCGGTCAAAGTCGCGCACACCAGAATTGGAGTTGGTCGTCGCCCCCGCCGGATAAAGCTTGACCGCCTTGACCAGACCCGAGGCGTGGGCAGCGGCGACGTCGGCGGGGTCCGTATCCTCGGTCAGATAAAGCGTCATCAACGGCTCGAACGCGGCATCATCGGGCAGGGCGGCCAGAATACGGTTGCGGTAGGCGGCGGCATCAGCGCCGGTCACGACGGGCGGCACAAGGTTGGGCATGATGATCGCGCGCGCGAAATGGCGCGTGGTTTCAGGCAAGATACCTTGCAACATCGCGTCATCACGCAGGTGCAGGTGCCAGTCATCGGGGCGGCGAAGGGTCAGTTTTTTCATCATGCCATTGCCTACACCGGTCCGGATGCCATTTCCAGAGGCGGCGTGCACGATCCGCGCGAAGAAACGCCGATATTGCAGATGTTTTCATCCAGACACTTGCCCCTTGGCGCGGCCTGCTTCAGCATCATCTGAATTTGCCAAAAGGGGGTCTTGATGAAACTGGCGCTGATTATTGCCCTACCCGTCATTCTTGCCGGATGTGCCGACCCCGGATTTGTGGGGGTGCCCGATGTTGTCGCGGTGTCGCAAGTTGAGGTGGCAGGTTGCACCCATGTTTCAAATATATCAATGACGCCAGCGGTTTACGGCCCGATCCTTGCAACACAAGGGCAGCAATATGCCCGCAACAAAGTTCTTGAGACAGCCCGTGGCGACGGCGCCAACCGTGTGGTGTTTGAAAAAACCGAACCCGGCGCGACCGTTTATCTGTTGCGTGCCACCGCGTGGCGCTGCCCCTAAGGGCGCGGGCCCAGGCGCATTTCACGGCTTTGCCCGTGCAATTAAGGCGGATCAGCCTGTCGTGTCCTTGTCCAGCGCCGCAACGTCGGGAATTGGCGCAGGGCGTTCGGGCGGCAAAGTGATCCCTTTTGCCATCAGCTCTGCCTCAAGGCGATTAAGACGCACGACCCAGCGCGGCGCATTCAATCGGCGCACGACATTGCGGCACAAAATTGCGCCAAGCACGGTGCGGTTCTTGCTCTCCAACCGTGCAAGAACGTTGCGCAGATAGTGCCTGACGTCGCGCCGCGCACGGTAAAGCTGCCAAAACGCCGAGGCGGTAAACCGGCCTTCGCAAGCCAGCACCAGCATCGGTTCCAGAATATTCATTTCGGCCAATATCGCCTCGATAGTGCCGCCGATATTGGGGCAGGGCAGCCGTGTCACATAATCACGGGTGAATAACGCGGCATGCATCGCGTCCAGCATTTCGTTCGGGTCATAAATGACAAAGCCTTCACCCGCACCTTCCAGCATGTCCGGCGCAAACCCATAACGGTCGGTAAAGGAGGTCCGGCGCATTTTTTCATACCGGGTGTCCCACCCGCTGACCCGAGGGTCCAGCGTTGCCTGCGGTTGCAGGGAAATCACCGTGGCCCCCGGCGCAACAGCCGAAAATGCGGCGGCGGCATAGCCCCCCGGACCGGCGCCGTAGAATACCACGCGGTCGAAGTCCTCAAAAAAGGCGTCGTCAACCAGCCGGTCGAAATAGGCGTAGATCGCCGGGTCACGATACCAGCTTTCTTCATCCGCGATGATTGTCAGGTTGGACCAAAGGTTGCCTTTGGCGATCGCATGGCCCAGCGGAAGCTGATCACCAGGTCGCGCCCGAATTGCGGTACGGGTTTCAAAAGTGACCAGTAGAACTGGCCCCTCTTCGGCAAAAAATACCGAATGTTTGGGGCCCAAGGGTTCAAAATAACCCGCTTCTTCCCCGATGACGCCGATATGAGCATACCACTCTGCATTACTCACCGTCGTCAAATCAACCCGGATCGCACCATCCAATTCCATATACCTTCTACCAGAATTCTGTGCCCGGCCCCTTTGACGGGTCACGGTCAACGCGAATATAGCAGCACCTGTTTGGGGTCAAAATGAGGGGATTGTGCGGAAATGTAGCGCCCGATTTCTGGTTGCGGGTCAATCCGGCGCATTGCGGGCCATTGTTTCCAACCTTGCCTTTGCGGCCTGCCGCCCCAGCGCGGCCATGCGCTGCGCCCGCTTGGCTGAAAGGGGTTGACTGGGCGGGGCCAGTAACAGACGCCCCAACAGCGCGCGAAAGGGCTCCTCCAGCATCAGGGTGGCGAATCGTTCATGGCGCCACCGCACGGATGCAGCATGAAGGCGCGCCAAAGCCGTGTCATTCATCAGGGCTGCGTGCTTCTTATGCCGTTCTGGTGCCAGTGTAAGGATTGAGCGGTCTTCGTCAGTGCAAAAATTCCGCTCGACCCAGTAAGACATGTCAAACACCGCAGCATCGCGGTTGGCCCGCCCCCGGTCACATTTCAGCACATAGCTTTCCATCGCCCCCAAGGCGTAGTGGTTCATCTGCACAAGGCCATAATTGTCCTGTCCATAGGCCGAAAAAATCCCGCCTTCATGGTAGCTTGCTGAAAGCTCGCGGCCAGAACCATCAAACCAGCGCTGCCGCGTCAGCCCATCGGGGGCGGGGTTGCGGGGGCGGTGAACCCCCAGTTTGCGGTAGGTTCCGTCATTGCGAAACAGCGTCTTGAACTGGGCCGCACGCCAGGGCCAGCCCATCACCGCCGGGGCCGCGCGTTGGAATTGCGCCGTGATCGGGCGGTCGTCGAACGCGATCACCCCGTCATTGCCAAACAACCGCCAGGTCAGCGGGATTGCAGTTGCCTCGGGCAGGGCGGCCAGCAGGGCGGGCAGGGTGCGCGCGCCCGTGTGGATATTGACGAATTCGTCGATGTCGCACACCAGTATCCAGTCGGCAGCGGCGCACAGCGGATGCCGGTCTGCCTGTTTCAGCGCCGCCCACTGCGCGCCTTGCGGCCAAGGACCGGGGTTGCCCTGATGGGTCAACACCCCCAACGCCTCAAGCCGGTCCAGCATCAGGTCAGTCCCATCACTGCAATCGTTGGAAAACACCAGAAAATCAGTGAACCCCACCGCCTGATGATGGGCCAGCCATTCCAACAGGAAGGCGCCTTCGTTCTTGACCGTTAAAATGGCTAGATACCGCATGGTTCAGTCCCTCATGGCCGTCAAGTGGGGGGCGGGTGGCTCAATGTTCAGCCTCGCCGCTGTGTTCTACGGTGAAAAAGAAATCCGGGCCAATGTCGCGGGTGTGTGCGCCTATTCGCAGGTGCTGACTATCCTGAGGAACAAATGCCGCAGGCTGAATTCACGGGTCTTGGTTGGCAGTCCTACGTTTGCCGATCATAAGGGGGGCTGAGCGCCCCGTCTTTACGTCTTCAACTCTTCCTATATACATCTTTGGGGCGGCTTGGCCAAACACTTGATCAATATGCAAGGTCAAGAAATGTCGTCGTAGAATTGCATACAACCTGAGGTATTTTCAAGGATGATGAATGATGTCGACATCAACAATCGCCAAAACAGCTGGCATCAGAAAAGATATTGAGATTGAAGACCCCGTACATATTGGCCCAGGTTGTGTTGTCATGGCTGAATCGATTGGGCGCTATTGCTTTATCAATCAAAATACCTGCATATTTAATGCAAAAATTGGTCGCTTTGTAACCTTTGCTAGAAACTGTCAAATTGGCGGTGTGGAGCACCCTATACATCATGTTACAACAAGTTTTTTTAGAATTTCCAAGAATTGGTTTCCCGATGATCCGCTAGCACAATCGTCTGAGTTCATTAAAAATTCTAGGAACCCGAATAGGAGTCGTGGAAATAAAACTGTGATTGGTAATGATGTATGGTTTGGTGCGGCTTCCATTATGTTGGCAGGTGTCAAGATTGGTGATGGTGCTGTGATCGCGGCCGGAGCGGTCGTCACAAAAGATGTTCCCGCATACGCAGTAGTTGCAGGAAATCCTGCAAGAATAGTTCGCCGGCGTTTTGATGAAAATACGATAGACAGGCTCTTGAAAACGAAGTGGTGGGACAGAAATCCTGAACTTGTAGCCACCCTTCCTTTGGATGATGTGCAAATGACACTCGAGATTCTTGAAAGCACACCAGCCGAAGCGTTGTAGAACAATCTTGTCAATTTCACAAAGCGCGGCCCGGGAATACCCGCGCGGGCGCCAAAAAGGGCGGCACGATAGACGCGCCGCCCCTATGTCAACTGATCTGGCAGGGGGCCCGGCCAGGCGCGCCCCTTGCATCTTGTCGATCAGTTCCGTGAACGGTCAACCATTTTCCCCTTGGAGATCCAGGGCATCATCGCACGAAGCTTTTCACCGACCTGCTCGATCTGGTGTTCGTCATTGATCCGCCGGGTCGCCTTGAAGAAGGGCTGCCCCACAGCGTTTTCCTGCATGAAATCACGCACGAACTTGCCGGTCTGGATGTCGGTCAGAACCTCTTTCATCCGGGCTTTTGTTTCTGCGTAGGGCAGGATGCGCGGGCCTGAAACATACTCGCCATACTCGGCAGTGTTCGAGATGGAGTAGTTCATGTTGGCGATGCCGCCCTCATAGATCAGATCGACAATCAGTTTGACCTCATGCAGGCATTCGAAATAGGCCATTTCCGGCTCGTAACCGGCCTCGACCAGGGTCTCAAAGCCCATGCGGATCAGCTCAACCAGGCCACCGCACAAAACGGCTTGTTCACCAAACAGGTCGGTTTCGCATTCCTGACGGAAGTTGGTTTCAATGATGCCCGAACGCCCACCGCCGATGCCCGAACAATAGGACAGGCCAATTTCCATCGCCTTGCCGGTCGCGTCCTGATGCACCGCCACAAGGCAGGGCACGCCGCCGCCTTTGGAATATTCGCCGCGCACGGTGTGGCCCGGGCCTTTGGGGGCCATCATGATGACGTCAACGCCGGGTTTTGGCTCGATCAGGCCGAAATGCACGTTCAGGCCATGCGCAAAGGCAATGGCGGCACCTTCTTTCAGGTTGTCATGCACATATTTCTTGTAGGTCTCTGCCTGAAGCTCATCAGGCATGGTGAACATGATCAGATCGCACCAGGCGGCCGCTTCGGCAATGCCCATGACCTTGAGCCCTTCGCCCTCGGCCTTTTTCGCAGACGGGCTACCTTCGCGCAGCGCAACGACCAGATTTTTTGCGCCCGAATCGCGCAGGTTCAAGGCATGGGCGTGGCCCTGAGAGCCGTAGCCAAGGATGGCGACCTTTTTATCCTTGATCAGGTTGATGTCGCAGTCACGATCATAATAGACGCGCATGGGGCGTTCCTTTGCAGAAGTTGATGCGCAGATCATACGGCGCGATCCGCAAATTTGCGTTCAAAGTTTGACAAAATATCAAATATCGTCAAAACATCATTCCAGATTCTACAGTTTTGTGAAATAATCATGCTTATTGATGATACCGACCGCAGAATACTGCGCCAGATGTTGGCCGAGCCGGGTTTGCCAACCGCAACCCTGGCTGAACGCGCGGGCGTGACTGCCGCGACCTGTTGGCGCCGGATCGCTGCGTTGCGCGAGGATGGGGTCATACGGGGCGAAGAGGCCGTAATCGACTGGCGCAAACTGGGCTGGGAGGTGGAGGTATCTTTGCGCTTCACGCTGGATAAAACAAACCCGCGTGCCTTTGATGAATTTCTGGAAGCGGCCCGGGCGGTCCCGGAAGTGCTGGAAATTCAGACATTTCTGGGGCGAACCGATGTGCGTTTGAACGTTGTCGCCCGTGATATGCCGCATTATCAGGATATTTACCGTAGCCGCATCCTGACATTGCCCCATATTGCGGACACAGATGCGCTGATGCTGATCGCAACCATCAAAGATACGGCAGGGGTCGCGTTGTGATCGACCTTGATGAAACCGACCGCGCAATTTTAGCCGCCCTCGGCCGCGATGCCACACAAAGTGCGGGCGCACTGGCGCGCGATCTGGGGCTTAGCCAACCGGCCTGCTGGCGCCGCATTCGCCGGCTGGAGGATACCGGCGTCATCCGTGGGCGGCGTCTGGTTCTGGATGCAGCGGCACTGGGTTTTGGTGTCACCGTGTTTCTGGGCATCAAGCTGGCAACCAAGGGCCTGGTTTCGCTAGAAGATTTTGAACGTGCCGCAACGGCCATCCCCGAGGTTCAGACGGTGCAGCATGTTCTGGGCATGTTTGATTATCGTTTGCGCATCACTGCCCGTGATATTGCCGATTTTGAGCGGATATTGCGCCGTCGTGTCATGACCTTGCCTGGCGTGGGGCAGGTCGAGGCTAATGTGCTTTTATCAGAAGAACGTCGCCCCGGCCCGTTATGATGCCGCAGGGTCGTGCAGATAAAAACCTGCCCCCACCAGCCCGGAGCTAGCTGACCTTCACGGCAATACCGCCAGCCAAAACCATATCGTCAGGATCGAACCTGCGGTGGCAATCAGCACCGAAGAGGCCGCAACGCGGCGCGCTGTGCCGTAGATATTGGCAAAGATATAGGCGTTGACCCCCGGTGCCATCGCGGCAGTCAGAACCGCAGACCGCAGCGCCGGGGTCTCAAGCGCAAAGACATAGCGCCCCAAACCATAGGCCATCGCAGGATGAAGCAGTAATGACAGGCCACTGACCATCGCAATCGCCTTCATATCCCCCTCGGGACGGTAGCGCACCAGAACGCCACCAAGCCCAAAAAGCGCCGAGGGCAGGGCGGCGGTGGCAATCATATCGGTTGCGGCCCAGATTGAGGCATGAAGCGACAAACCCGACAGGTTGACGACAAAGCCCAGTAAAATCCCAATCACCAGCGGCGTGCGCAAAATACCCGACAGCGCGTTCAGTGCCACGCGGCCCAATGTGGCACCGGTGCCGTGACTGCGCACCCCCTCCATCAGGGTGATGCCAAAGGTGTAAAGCAGCGGTGAATGAATTGAAATAATGGCGAAATTTCCCGCCAACGCCTCTGTGCCATAGGCGCGCTGCGTGATCGGCACACCCAACAGAAGCGAGTTGGAAAAGAGGCAGCAAAACCCGATCGCCACACAGTCGGGACCGGGGCGGTGAAAGATGTATTTCGCCCCCAAAAGCCCCAGCGCAAAGGCCGCAAACGCCCCCGCATAGAAAGAAATCATCAGCCCCGGATCGTAGTTGACGCCCAGATCCATCTTTGCGATTGATCGAAACAACAGCACCGGCACCGCGAAATTCTGGGCAAAACGCATCACGCCCTCGACCGCGCTTTCAGGCATCAGCCCGCGCCATGCCGCAGCATAGCCAAAGCCGATTACCAGAAACACCGGTAAAACGACGTCAATCAGCCCGTTCATTCCCCATCCAGTTCGATCACCATGCCGTCATAGGCGGGGCGAACATTGGTGGGGGTTTCGCCCAGCACCGTATCATGATCTAGGTCGTTGTGCATATTGGTCAAAACGCCCGAAACCGGCCCGGCCCGCACGATCCATTCAAGCGCTTTGGCCAGATGTGCATGCGTCGGGTGTGGTTTGCGGCGCAAGGCATCTAGCACCCAGACATCCAGCCCTTGCAGCTGCCCCCAGGCCCGTTCAGGGATTTCTGAAACGTCAGGAAGATAGGCCAGCCCGCCAATCCGAAACCCCAGCGCATCGATATTGCCATGCACAACCTTGATCGGGTCGAGCGTGATCGGCCCGCCTGCGCCGGTAATCGTAAAGGGGCCGGTGATGGTTTTAAGATCGCAGATCGGGGGGTAGCTGCTGCCTTCGGGCTGCACGAACGCATAGCCAAAGCGCGACACAAGCGCATTTTGCGTCTCGCCATCGGCCCAGACCGGCAGGCGGGCGCGCATGTTGAAGGTGACCTGACGCAGATCATCCAGCCCGTGGACGTGATCTGCGTGGCTATGGGTGTAAGCCACCGCATCCAGCGTGCTGACCTCGGTGCGCAGCAATTGTTCGCGCATGTCAGGCGAGGTATCGATCAGCACCCGTGTGGTGCCGCCGGGGGACGTGCGCTCAATCAGCATCGAGCAGCGCGAGCGGCGATTTTTCGGGTTGGTCGGGTCGCAATCCCCCCAATCGCCGCCAATCCGCGGTACGCCGCCAGACGATCCGCAGCCCAGAATGGTAAACCGCAGCCGGGTCATGCAGGTGCCCTCTGTGCTGCCTTGCTGAACAGGCGGTCAAAATTGGCCGAGGTGGCCGCAGCGAATTCGGCATAATCAAGCCCGTAAAGCGTGGCCCCGACGCGGGCGGTATGGGCGCTATAGGCCGGCTCATTGCGTTTGCCGCGATGCGGCGGCGGCGCAAGGTAGGGCGCATCGGTTTCAACCAGCACCCGGTCCAGCGGGGCGGCGGCAAAGATATCGCGGATTTCCTGACTTTTGGGAAAGGCGGCAATGCCCGACATCGACAGATAGAACCCCAGATCCAGCGCCGCGCGCGCCAGCGCAGGCGAGGATGAAAAACAGTGCATCACACAACCATAGGCGCCGTTGCGGTATTCTTCGGCCAGAATACGGGCCATGTCATCATCTGCGGCGCGCGCGTGGATGATCAGCGGCAGGCCGGTGGTCTGGGCGGCGGCGATATGGGTGCGCAGGCTGGTTTGCTGGCGCGCGGCGCTTTCGGCGGTGTAGTGGTAATCAAGCCCGGTTTCACCGATGCCGACGAATTTCGGGTGGCCGGCCAGTGCAATCAACTGGTCAGGTGTTGCCAATGGTTCGTCGGCGGCGCTCATCGGATGGGTGCCGGCGGCATAGAAGACGCCGTCATAGGCCTCGGCAATGGCGCGTACCTGCGGCTCTTGGTGTAGTTTGGTGCAGATGGTCACCATCCGGCTGACCCCGGCGGCACGCGCGCGCGCAATCACACCGGGCAGATCATCGGCAAAATCGGGAAAGTCGAGGTGGCAGTGGCTGTCTACGATTTCGGGGGGATGTGTCATCTGCCGGGCTTTCCTTGGGGGTAGCACTATGCGCTGGCCGCCTCGTTTATCTCCAGCACCATATCCATGACCAGCGCGGCAGGGTCAAGGTTGACGGCCCGGCCATGGCGTGCGCGCGCGCCGAGACGTTGGTGCAGATTGGCCCAGTGCCGGGCGTGGCCGGGGCCGGGGGCAAGCCGCGCCAGCAACGCGGCCTCGCCGGGGGCAGCCTCGGGCAGGGTCGGGCCGGCGGCCCCGGCGCGGGCAAGCCGGGCCAAAAACAGCTCGATCAGGCCCAATGTCAGATCAAACTTCGCCTCATTGCCCTTGCCGGTGGTTTGATCGGCCAGCGCCAATGCACGCGGCCGGTCCAGCCGGGGCAGGCTGTCCATAAGTGTTACAAGCCGCGCGTATTGCGCCAACCCGTCAAGGTTGGTCAGCCGAATTGCCTCTCCGACAGAGCCGCCGGCAAGAGCCGCCAGCGCGGCGGGATTGTCGGTTTCGGCCCCGGCCTGCGCCAGTGCCGCGGCCATATCGTCAGCCCCAAGCGTGTTCAGCCGCAGTTCGCGGCAACGCGACCGGATGGTGGGTAATAGCCCCGCCGGTTGATGCGCGATCAAAAGAAAGGTGACGCCGCTGGGTGGTTCTTCCAACAATTTCAACAAGGCGTTGGCCGCGTTGGGGTTCATGTCATCGGCGGCATCAACGATGACCACCCGCCGCCCACCCTCAGCCGCAGAGAGGTGCAAAAAGCTTTTCAGTTTGCGCACTTCACCCACACGGATATCGGCGGATAGCGCGGATTCGCGGTCATTCGGGCCGCGTTTGAGCAAAAACACCCCCGGTTCGGATTGCGCCGTGATGCGCCGTGCAATGGGGTGATCGGGTGCGATGTCCAGCGTATCAGGAGCGGGCGGGGCGCCGAACATCCCGCCGTCATCTTGCGGCGTGGCCAGCAAAAACCGCGCGATGCGCCAGGCCAGCGTCGCTTTGCCAATGCCGCGAGGGCCGGTCAAAAGCCAGCCGTGATGCAACCGCCCGGTGGTGAATGCCTCTAGAAATACCACCTCGGCGCGGCTTTGGCCGATCAGTCGGGGGGTGTCGCGCGGGTGCGGCGCGCCGTCGACCTGATTGGGGTCTGGCAGGTCGGCCGCGCTCATGTGCGGGGCCGCCTGGAAAGGGTGGCTTGGGTAATTGCGGCCACATCGGCAGCCACTGCCTCGGGGGGGCGGGCACCGTCAATCACCTGAAAGCGGGCGGGAAATTCATCTGCCAGCGCCAGAAAACCGGCGCGCATCCTGACCTGCA